>NZ_CP147020.1:4705000-5005000 GCF_037126435.1 Bernardetia sp. ABR2-2B
TTTAGTGTAATCTTTTATGTACTTTTAGAGTACGTAAGCAAGTGATTTTTTGCAGCAACAAAAGTAAAGTTATTTATTGATTTTTTATATAAAGTTTAAAGTTTATCAAACAAAATACCTCAACACTTATAAAAATATAAATATTGATCCTTTTCATTGTTTATCTGTCTTGAAAGTGTTATTTTGCTATATATCCAAGCATAAAATGTAGATAATATAAATACTCCTATTCTAAATAAAATAAATTCTATAATTGAAGTAAAACAAGTCTTGGTATTTACTAAAAAGGATTCTATGAAAAATTTATACGCTTTTCTTCTTATTTTACTAACTAGTGGTTGTTTTTGGCAATCCTCTAATTTACTTGCACAACAGTATTCGTTTAGAGAGTTTGGCTTAGACCATGGTTTGCCACAATCTGAAGTGCCGACACCACAAGCTGGTATGATAGATTCAAGAGGAAGGATTTGGGTCGGAACAAATGGAGGAGGAATCGGACTCTTAGAGCAAGAAAAATATAGGGTTTTTGGAGTAAAAGATGGGTTAAACAGTAATCTGATTAGCAGTATTGTAGAAGATAGTAGGGGAGATATTTGGGTACTTTCACAAAATAAAAATATTTCAAAATATGATGGTGTAAATTTTACTTCCTTCCCAGAACTCAATGGAACAATGTCTTTAGGAGGAATTTTGTCTATTGATAAGTGGCAAAACGTGTGGGTATTGGCTGCAGGAGCAGGAGTAGGGGTAAATAATACGCTATATTGGAAACCAAAAGACGAGAAAATATTTAGAGAATACAAACAAACTGATTTAGGAGAACTCAAAACTTTAGGAACTGTAATAACACATACTGCTGATTTTGAAACATATCTTTCTCATAATGGCAAACAATTTCTATTCAATGGTAAAAAATTTGAAGATGTTGATTACCCTAAAACACAGCTAAGTGATTCACTTTTTCAAGATAAAACTTTATTATTAGCACATAAAGATAGAAACAAAAATCATTGGCTTTGGGCAACTAATCCAACAACCCGTAGAGGAAATCTTGTGTTCTTTGATACAGAAAAAAAGGAGTACGAAGAAATTATATTTCCACCAAATCAGTTAGCAGGAGCTATACCAAATGCAGGTTGGCAAATTTATGTTACTTTAGATAACAGACTCTATGTGGTAGCACATAATATAAATACGGTATTTATCTTTGATAAAAATAGAAATTTCGTAATTAGTTATACTAATGCCAATGGGCTGAATGGTTTTTTAGCTGCTAGTGGAGCTGTATTTGAAGATATTTATGGCACTGTTTGGGTAGGTACTCGTGGCAAAGGAATGTTGCAGTTACCTGATGGGAAATTTACTAATTATACTGTAAAAGATGGTTTGCAAGGAGAAATTATATTTTCTATTCACGAAGACACTAAAAATAGAGTTTGGTTAGGAAGTTCGGTAGGTGGAATTACAATATACGAAGATGACGTATTTAAAAAAGTTGTACCTGCTTTGAGTAGGTTTGGTAGAATGTCAGGCTTTTTACAGATAGATTCCATAACTACTTATATTTCTGCTGGAACAGGTGTGTTAGAAATAAAAGAAGATAAAGACAACAAAACATTTACAGCAAATCTTATAAATCCAAAATTTGGATTTGCTACCCCTACTTTTGCTAGGTGTATAACAAAAATAGATAGCGTTATTTGGGTAGGAACACAAGGAACTGGAGTAGTAGGATATGATTTGAAAGACGATAGTCTAAAATATATATTTGGTCAAAATGAGCTAGGAGCAACTGCTGTACTTGATACCAAAAAAGACTCAAAAGGAAATTATTGGTTTGCGACGTTTTCAGGGTTGGTAAAGTGGGACGGAAAAGGAATAGAGAAAGCTAACTTCAAGCGTTTTACAATTGCTGATGGATTAGGAGATAATTTGCTTCTTCAACTTTATATTGATAAAAAAGATATTGTTTGGATTATTGCTTATTCAGGTGGACTGAATCGTTTTGATGGAAAAGAATTTCAAGTTTATCAAACTCCTCAAGGGCTTTCATCGGATATAGTTTATTCTATTCTACCTGTCAAAAATCAATTAGACCAGTTTTGGATAGGAACGCAGAGAGGACTCAATAAAGCTTATTTCAGAAATGATGGAAAACTAATGCGAGTAGAAGAGTATGGAAAAGAAGAAGGCTTTTTTGGAGATGAATCTAACTCAAAATCTATTTTAAGAGATTATAAAGACAATATTTGGGTAGGACATCTCAATGGAGTTACAAAAGGCGATTTTTCACAAGATAAAAAAACTATTCCTCCCACAACTTTTATTAGTGAAGTAAATCTAGGTTTGATACAAACTAATTGGAGTGATTCGGTTTACATCGATAATTTTGATTCACTTTCTAAATGGAATAATTTACCACAAAACTTAGAACTCGCTGCTGACCAAAATACAATAAATTTTGATTTTTATTCAGCCGATTTTTCTAACCCAAAAGATATACAGTACCAATGGTGGTTAGAAGGTTTTAATAAGGATTGGCTTGTACCAACAAATAAAACAGAGGCTAATTATTCTAATCTCCCTGCCAAAAAATATACTTTTCATGTCCGTTCAAGAGTAGGAGAAGAAGGAGAGTGGGGCGAAGAATCTACTTTTGATTTTAGAATAAGACCTTATTGGCATCAGACTTGGGTTGCAAGAATTGTAGGAATATTACTAATTTTTGGTGTCGTTTTAGGAGCGATAAAGCTAAGAACAAGTAGTTTAGAAGCTAGTAGGAGGCGTTTAGAGCAACAAGTAGAAGATCGAACTATTGAAGTTAGGAAACAAAACAATGAAATTTTAGATAAAAATCAAGAGTTAGAAGCACAACAATTACAACTTGCTCATGCTTACGAGGATATTCAAGAAAAAAATAAAAATATTACAGCTAGTATTACGTATGCAAAGCGCATTCAAGATGCCATGCTTCCTTCTGATGAGCGAATTAAAAGAATTATAGAAAACTGTTTTGTATTCTTTAAGCCTCGTGATATTGTAAGTGGCGATTTTTATTGGATTACAGAGGTAGAAAATAAGACGGTTATTGCTGCTGTAGATTGTACAGGACATGGCGTTCCAGGGGCATTTATGTCAGTCATTGGAAGTAATCTTTTATATGAAATAATTGAAAGTCAGCGTATTCTTTCTCCAGCCAAAATTTTGGATGCGCTCAATGAAAACGTACGTCGTCATCTAAATCAAGATCAAACTAATAATCGTGATGGAATGGATATGGCTATTTGTGTAATTGATAAAGAAACCAAAATTTTGACATTTGCAGGGGCAAAAAACCCTCTTCTTCATGTTCATGACGACAAATTTGAAATCATAAAAGGTGACCGTTTTCCGATTGGAGGCTTTGATAAGCACAAACAAAAACCTTTTACAGAACATACTATTATTCCTAGAAAAGATAGTGTCTTTTATATTTATTCTGATGGCTTTCAAGACCAGTTTGGAGGTTTGGAAGGACGAAAATATATGTCTAGGCGTTTTCAAGAATATCTAAAAACTATTTCTTCATTATCTACCGAAAAGCAAAAAGAAGAAATAACACAAGAGTTTAGAGAATGGAAAGCCTCTGGGGAGGAGCGTCAAATAGATGATGTTTTAGTTATTGGTTTTAAGGTTTGAGAGTAAAAGAGCAAAACCAAACTAATTTGTATAAAAAACGTTCTGTTAGCAAAGTAAATTCATTAAATTATTTTTTAGCCCAAAAACACTTTTCAATTTTATATAATTATGGCAGTCAGCAGAGTTAAACTCGTAACATTATCAACGATAGGCATTATCTTACTTCTATTTTTCGGAGTAGGTAGTTTTTTTTATTTTGGTTCGTATAGTTCAGGAGATAGAGCAGGAGTAGTTATCAAAGTGAGTGAAAAAGGGTATATCTTCAAAACATGGGAAGGCGAAATGAACCTCAACGACCAAGGAAATACGATAGAAAAATTTGAGTTTTCGGTAGAAGAAGAAGAAACAAAAGTAATAGAAGACCTAAAAGATGCAGCCCTTACAGGTGAGCGTGTCAGAATTTCTTATGTAGAAAGGTATTATACCTTTGCTTGGCGTGGAGATACAAAATATTTTATTACAGAAGTTGTTCGTAAGAAAAATAATGACTTGAGAAATGATAAAGAAGAAAGCCGAACAGATTCTTCCATTACCGAAACAGAAGAAAGTCAGAATATAGAAAAAGAAGAACCCATAAGCACAGACACTACCATCCGTGAAATGTAATCTTTTAGATATTTTATGAAAACTCTTTCATTATTCTCGCCACGAAAAAAAATAGCCTTTAGTCTCTTCTTAGAAAAAATAGATTTCTCTACTTCTGAAAAAACTAAAGGCTATCATACTATCAAAAAGACAGATATTGATTGTACTTATAATTCAATGTTTGATGAAAGAGAAGTCTTTTTAAATTGCGTATATAATTTTATATCAGCAAACCAGTTTGAAGAAAATACACATATAGAAGATGCTTTCTACAACTTAGAAGAGTTAGTTTATTTGATCCAAAAAGGCGTTAGAGTTGATGTTATTTTTATTCTCTCCGAAAGAAATAGAGTAATTACTCGTAATAAAGGAATTGAAGAGTACAAAATGCACAGCCGTTGGGTAGATATTTCGCCAGAAAGAATTTTAGAGACCTATACTAAGTTTGAAAAAAAAATAACACAAATAAAAGACTATTGTGCTACACAAGCCATAAAAATAATAGAAATTTAATATTAGAAATATGTTTGTGTACTATTTCTGATAGCCTACATTTTCATTTTCTTCATTTTCCTCTGTTTCTACGTGCTTAGGCAAGAAGATACTAAAATCTGTATATTCTCCCTCTTTAGAATCTACTTGTATTTCTCCTTTATGAATATTTCTAACAATGTCATAACAAATAGAAAGTCCTAAACCTGTTCCCTCACCTGCTGGTTTGGTAGTGAAAAATGGATTGAAGATTTTATCCATCATTTCTTGTGAAATTCCTGTTCCATTATCTCTAAAAACAATTTCTATATTATCCTCATGATTGATAGTTTTGACATTGAGCATAGGCTCAAAGCTATCTCCTAATTTACGTTTTTTGTTGTAGAGTGCATACAAAGAATTACTAACAACATTCAAAAAGACACGCCCCAAATCTTGTGGAATAATTTTGATGCTCTCAACCTTTGCATCAAGATTTGTATCAATCTTAGCTGCAAAACCTTTGTAATTATTGATTGTACTGTGATAGGCTAAACTAATATATTCTTGTAACATCGTATTGATGTGTGTTTCTTGATACACTCCTTTTCGATCTTGAGAGTGCATAAGCATATTATTAATGATGCTATCGGCACGTTTTCCATGTTCATGGATTTTTTCAGAGTTTTCATTCAAATTTTGAAGAATATCTTTAATATCTTCCACATCATCAGGCGTAATATCCTTCAAACTTCCCTCAACAATATCTTTTCCTACATTGGCAAAAGTATCATTGAGTTCTACAATCATTTCTTTTGATAACTCCGAAAAATTAATAATAAAATTCAGAGGATTCTTTATCTCGTGTGCAATTCCCGCTGTTAGTTCTCCCAAGGAAGCTAGTTTCTCTTGAGCAATAACTTGCTTTTGAGCGTTTTTGAGTTTGCTAAGTGTTGTTTCTAACTTAAAGTTAGTTTCTTTTATTTGAGAAAGAGCCTTTTTGAGTTCTGAAGTTCGCTCTTCTACTCTGCGTTCTAGCTCTGATTTATGACTTTTTTCTAATTTTATAATACTCAAATACGCATTGATTCGGCTTGTAAGCTGATAATCATCAATCGGTTTGGTCAAATAATCGGTTGCACCTAGTGAAAAACCTTTTTCTTTAAATTCCTCTGATTTATAAGCTGCTGTAAGGAAAACAATCGGAATATTTTTTGTTTTCTTACGGCTACGAATAAGTTTTGCTGTTTGGAAACCATCCATTTCAGGCATCTGAATATCCAAAATAATAAGGTCAACGGGTTCACGCATCAAAACCTCTAAGGCCTCAATACCCGAATTTGCCTCTACAATTTCGATTTCTTCAAAATGTTCTTCCAATAATGCACGAAGAGTAAATAAATTACTCGGAACATCATCTACAATAAGTACCTGAATAGGAGAGAGTTGCTCAGACATGCGTCTTTTTTTAGATTAATTATTTTAATTTGTCTTCTGATTTTGTAATGATAAAAATCAATTTAAACTACTAAACGGTGCTTAGTAGTTTATCAAACCAATTATAAATATACAATTTTATAAATACCTTTACAATTTTACATCTTTCTTTGCAATAATACAACCTTATTCAACTACTATTTTGTTTAACATTCATTTTTTAGACAAAAATAGAGTTTAGTTCTATGAATGAGTTAAAATTAAATCAGTTTATTTCAAAAATACTTTAGTTATCTTTATAAATTCTATCAAAAATGAATTTGAAAAAAAGAGTATGTTATGGCTTATCACTTAAACGAAAAAGTAATTTTAATCACAGGAGCTTCTGGAGGAATTGGTTTTGCGTGTGCAAAAGCTTTTTACGAACAAGGAGCAAAATTAGTTTTGACAGATTTATCTACTGAAAATCTGAAAAAGCAGGTTAAAGAAAATAATTTTGATGAAGATAGAATTTTACTTTTAGAACTCAATGTAATAGACAAAAAACAGACAAAAAGTGTAATAGAACAAACAATTACTCACTTTGGAAAGCTAGATATTGTTTTTGCCAACGCAGGAATTGCAGCCAGTCCACCCAAAACATTTTTGAAAATGAGTGAAACAGAATTTGAACACGTAGTAGAAGTAGATTTATTCGGCGTTAGTAGAGTTATAAAAGCTAGTTTGCCAGAGATTATCAAAAATAAAGGACAAGTTATTATTACTTCATCGGCGTACTCTTTTTTTAATGGAATTTTTAATACGCCTTATGCGACCTCTAAGGCAGCGATAGAGATGTTGGGGCGTTCACTTCGTTCTGAATTAGCTTACACAGGTGCAACAGCAATGGTTTTGTATCCTGGTTGGGTAGATACTCCGATTACAAAAGTTGTTTTTGGTGGAGATGATACAGCTACAAAACTAGCAAATTTGGTTATTCCATCTTATTTTTTGAATCCTGTTCCTCCCAAAATCATAGCAGAAGCTCTTTTAAAAGGAATCAAAAAGCGTTCTCATCGTGTCTTTAGTCCAAAGCGATGGGGTTTTATGTGGTTTATTCAAACTATTCTGACCATTTTTGGAGATAGTAGTTTAGGAAAAAACAAAAAAGTACAGAAACTGATTGAAGAATCCGACAGAAAATAAAAATCAATAAAATTTATGCAAGAAAGACCAAAATTTTTAGTAGTCTGTGGAAAAAATAAAAAACGCAGCCGAACAGCCGAATCTATTTTCAAAAATGATGATCGCTTTGCTATTCGTTCGGTGGGTGTAAGCCCAAAGAGCAACCGAAAAATCACAGAAAAGGATATTGAATGGGCAGATTTGATTTTGGTAATGGAAAATGACCTCAAACAAAAAATCAAAAAAATCTATTCTCATTTAGAAATTCCAGAAATTGAAGTTTTGAATATTCCAGATGAATATGAATTTATGGATGAAGAACTTATCGGACTTTTGATAGAAAAAATTAGCTCTTTTTTATGAAAAAAAACAAATTTTTAATAATTATTTTTGCTTTCTCTCTTCTTATAGAGGTAAATAGTTCTTTTGCACAAAGTTTAAATGACCAAGAACAAGTTGAAAAATATTTAGAGCAACTCAACAACCAAAAATTTGATGAAGAAGATTTTGGAGAAGACTACGAAGAGAAATACTATGAAGGAAAAGTAATTTATTCGCCAGATTCTTTATTTAAGATTTTTACGTTTAGTGGAGATGCTTATTTTGCTTATTTTACAAGTATTTCAAAATCTTATATCCATATTCTAAATTCAGAAGGACAGACAAAGAAGGTAATAGAAGAAATTAATTTTGATGGAATAATAGGAATCTATAAGCTTTCAGAAAGTAATTATTTGGTTTTAGAAAAGAGGGAAAACAAAGTTTCTTCTGTTAATTATGTATCTTACATGATGGCGAGTTGGTTAGTTTTAGATATAGAAAATGGGTCAATAGACTTCAAGCAGATTGACATAGAAAAAGACGAACAAAAACTAACTTATTCTACGCAAGAATATAACCTTGACTATACTTTACAAGCCGATATTTTTTATTCTACTCAAAATAATCAACTTGTTTTTGAATACAGTATAATAGAAGAAGATAATCAAGAACCTTTACATTTTATAAGAGTTACTTATGAATGGAAAAATGATTTTTTTATTTTAATGAGAGAAGAGAAACGTGCTTATAAAAAATAACATAAAGTCAATTTTTTCTTGACAATACGTATAATACCTTTTAGAAAAATTAGAAAAATAACCTCACAAATTAGGCAAATATCAAAAAATAAGTACCTTTGTTTTTTCTATATCTTATTTTTATTCGTTAAAATAGCCTAACATTTTTTCAACTTTATGCGTTAGGCAGGTAGAAAAAGATATTGAAAAGCTCATAAATTAGACAAAAAAGCCAAATTTATATAAAATAACATGTCAAAAAATCTCGTCATTGTAGAATCTCCAGCCAAAGCAAAAACCATTGAAAATTATCTTGGAAAAGACTTTACGGTTACTTCCAGTTTCGGACACGTTCGGGATTTAGTGAAATCTAATGATGCCATTGATGTCGAAAATAATTTTGCGCCTACTTATATTGTTTCTAAAGACAAAGAAGATGTTATTCGTTCTCTTCGCAAACTCGCTAAAGGTGCAGAAACAGTATGGTTAGCGACAGATGATGACCGAGAAGGAGAAGCTATTTCGTGGCACTTGAAAGAGGCTTTGAATCTGGATGAGAAAAACATAAAGCGTATTATTTTTAGAGAAATTACCAAAACGGCTATCTTAAATGCTATTCAGAATCCTAGAACAATTGATGATGATTTGGTAAACGCACAACAGGCGAGGCGTATTTTGGATAGATTGGTAGGTTTTGAGCTTTCGCCAGTGCTTTGGAAAAAAGTAAAATATGGTCTTTCAGCAGGGCGTGTGCAGTCGGCTGCTGTTCGTGTAGTGGTAGAAAGAGAAAGAGAAATTGACAAGTTTAATGCAAAAGGATTTTATAAAGTAGATGCTATTTTTGATGTAGAAGACGGAAAAAAACTAAATGCAGAGCTTTCAAAACGTTTAGACGAAAAAACGAAAGCACAGCAGTTTTTGGAAAGTTGTGTAGCTGCAAATTTCAAAATTGATAACTTAGAGAAAAAACCAGCCAAAAAATCTCCTGCTGCTCCCTTCACTACCTCAACATTGCAACAAGAAGCAAGTAGGAAGTTGGGTTTTTCGGTTTCTCAAACAATGATGGTAGCCCAAAGATTGTATGAAGCAGGTCATATTTCGTATATGCGTACTGATTCGGTCAATCTTTCAGAAGAATCTCGCCAGAATGCAGCCAATGAAATAATAGCTTCATACGGAAAAGAATACGCTAAAAACCGTACATATAAAACAAAATCAAATTCAGCTCAAGAAGCTCACGAAGCTATCAAACCAACTAATTTTTCAAACCGTCAGCCTGTTTCGGATAATCAACAGCAACGACTTTATGATTTGATTTGGAAACGTGCCATTGCCTCTCAAATGTCAGATGCAAAATTAGAAAGAACTCTTGTAACGATAGGAATCACAAAAGATGATGAGAAATTAAAAGAAACACTCAAAGCAACAGGCGAAATAATCATTTTTGAAGGATTTTTAAAGGTCTATTTGGAATCAAAAGATGATGATGATGACGAAGAAAGTAGCGAAACAAAAGGAGTTTTGCCTCCTCTCAAAATTGGACAAGGTTTAGATTTAGAGCTCATGACAGCTACCGAACGCTTTACTCGTCCGAAGGCTCGTTTTACGGAAGCCTCTTTAGTAAAAGAATTAGAAGACAAAGGCATTGGTCGTCCTTCTACGTATGCTCCGACTATTTCGACGATTCAGAAAAGGGAATATGTAGTCAAAGAAGCTAGAGATGGCGTAAAAAGAGAGTATTCTGTTCTTACTTTGAAGAATGACAAAATCACGAACAAGACAAAAACAGAAACAACAGGAGCAGAAAAAAACAAACTTTTTCCAACTAATATGGGAATGGTTGTAAATGATTTCTTGGTAGGGAATTTTCCAGATATTGTAGATTTGACTTTTACAGCACAGGTAGAATCAGAGTTTGATAAAATTGCTGATGGAAACTTAGAGTGGGAAAAGATGCTCAAATCTTTCTACGGACAATTCCATCCACAGGTAGTAAAAGTAGGAGAAGATGGAGAATATGCCAATACAGCTAGAGAACTCGGAAAAGACCCAAAAACAGGGCGAGTAATACAGGCAAGAATGGGACGCTATGGCGCACTCGTAGAAAAACTACCTTTAGACCCTGATGACCCAGAACAAAAACCAGATTTTGCTTCTCTTTTAAAGGGACAATATTTGGATAAAATCACACTTGAAGAAGCATTAGAGCTTTTCAAACTTCCTCGTGATGTTGGAATGTTTGAAAATAAGAAAGTGGTGGCTGCTATTGGTCGTTTTGGTCCTTATATTCGTCATGATAGTAAGTTTGTTTCTATTCCGAAAGAAGAAGACCCACTTACAATAAATGAAGAACGAGCAATAGAACTTATCAAGGAAAAACGAGAAAAAGATGCTAAGAAAATAATCAAGCTTTTTCCAGAAAATGAAGAAGTGCGTGTTCTTAATGGGCGTTGGGGTCCTTATATTGCTGTTGGAAAGCAGAACGTAAAGATTCCGAAAGATTTGGATATTGAACCTGCTGATTTGACTTTAGAAAAATGTTTAGAACTTGCCGAAGCTGCACCTGAGAAAAAAGGAGGTAGATATGTAAAGAAAACTGCCACTAAAAAAGCTCCTGCAAAGAAGAAAGCAACGACTAAGAAAACAACAGCGAAAAAAACTACCACAGCAAAAAAAACAGCTGCAAAGAAAACAACGACAAGAAAAAAGAAAACAGATTAATCTCTGAACCTTTTTTATAGACTCAAGCAAACAGAGAAACCACCTTTAAAACTAAATTAAAAGTTTTGAAGGTGGTTTTTTTATTACAACAGCTTTCAAATAACCAGTAGCATTCTACCAATCTCCATTGCTTTCATCAAAAAAGTCTAGCTCATTTTTTTGCTTTTCTTTCCTACCACTTTTATTGATATAATAACGTTCGCCATCTTTTTCTACTAGAGCCTGTCCAGTAGTTCCGAATGCTTCAGCAAAGTCATAGATAAGAGGAATAATTATCTTTCCTGCTTTATCTACATATCCCCATTTATCGCCTTTTCTGATTGCAATTGGACTTTCTTCTGTTGTTCCAACATCATCATATTCTGTACTGATTACTTCTTCTGCATCTTCATTCACAAATCCTTTTTTACCATCTTTAGCTACTTCTAAAAGACCATTAATAAAAACAGAGCTTACCGAAGAGTAATAATTTGGATTTATTTTTTTCTCTCCATTCGTACGCAAGTCTAAGAAGCCATAATTCATAACACCATTTATATTTTCAGCTATAATTATAATGTTGTTATTGTTAGTAAAACGAATTTGGTCGTAAATAATAGGAACAATCTCTTCCCCTTTATGATTAATAATTCCCCATTTACCGTTTTTCTTTACTTCTGCTCGTCCGTTTTTAAAATTTCCTGCCTGTTCGAATTCGATGGGAAGAATTATTTTAGAATCTGTACTGACATATCCACTTTTTCCGTTTAGAGTAACTTTTGCAAACCCTTCTGAAAAGTTATCAATTTGGTCGTAAATAATAGGAACTAGTATCTTTCCTTCCATATCTATGATTCCCCACTTTCCATTCTGTTCTACCTTTGCATAACCAGCAAGAGGCTCTACATCTTCTCCAAAACCAGAGCTTTGAGGATAAATGTAAAAGAAAGATTCAGCATTATCATATTTTAGAGGAATAGCTAGAGTTTCAGTTTTTGTATTGAAATAACCATATTTTCCTTCTTTTTTTACTCTTTTTAGAATAGCATTATTTGCCATCAGCATATAATCAACATTATCAAAATTATATTCAATGATTTCATTTTTGCTATTGAGATAGTTCCAATGCCCTGCTCTTTCTAAGAAAATTCTGTTTCTTCCTACTGTTGAGCTGATTTTATCATAGGCAAAAGGCATTATATTTTCATTCTCAACGTGAAGACCCATTTTTCCATTTGTTTCATCCTCTGTCCACATAAATGGTATTTCATCTATATCAATAAAAATATCCGAAGCCGAAGCCACTTGTAGATAACGATTTCCAAACTTGTCGATAGATTGCCAGTCGTCGCCATATTTTACCCAGCCTTGTTCGTCTAAGAAAGGCAATGCACCATCATAATTAAATTCTATAAACGGACTTCCACTAATTGAAATATAGCCCCATTTTCCATCTTGCTTGACGGCTGCAAAACCTTCTGAAAAGGAATAAGCTTCCTCAAATTTTGGTGGAATAAGCCAGTTTCCATCTGCAGATAAATACCCATATTTTGATTTTTTGTTGCCTTCTTTTTCATACTCTTGAGCTAGTGCAAGTCCGTTCTGAAATGATTCTACCTGTTTGTATTTGGGTTCTATCAGCCATTTTCCTTTTTTATCGATAAAACCCCATTTTCCATCTTGCTTTACGGCTGCAAAATCAGAAGAAAAAGATTTTGCATCTTGATACTTTTTCTTCATTTTCTTTCCTTTTTCGTTGATATAAGTATATGTTCCGTCGTGGTATTTTGCCAACAAGAATCCATCAGAGTAAGGATAAATATAATCCCATCTGAACTTGCTAAGTGGTTTGCCTTCTCTTTTTATGATACCAAAGTTTCCATTGATACGAGCTACTGCATCTCCTCTAAAAAACTGTCCTATCTCATCATAGGTAATAGGAACAGTAACTTTGCCCTTCGAATTCATTAATCCAATTTTTCCATCTTGATATACTTTTAGATAATCATTACTTAGCTTTTCTATTTTATCAAAAGTGGGTTTTTGTAGAATTTTTCCAGTTGGGCTAATTGCTCCCCAGTGTTTGTTTTTCTTTACCAAAATAAGGTTGTCTTTATAAAAAATATCAACTTCATCATATTGAGTTGGAGCAATAATTTTTCCATTTTCTCCCATAAAACCATACTTATTTAGCTTTCTTATCCACGCCAAATTTTCTGTAATAAAATGAATCTCGTCGTACTCTAAAGGGACAATGAGTTCTCCTTTTTGATTGATTGCGCCCCAATGGTCGTTCTTTTTAACGTGCGCAATTCCATTTTCAAAATCATCTATTTCTTGATAAATAATAGGAGTAATTAATTTTCCTTCTTTGTTCATTAATCCAAAAAGATTGTCTTGATGTACTTTAGCCAATCCATCAATGAAAGGTTCATAAACTGGATAAGGAGATTTTAATACTTGATTTCCTTTTTTATCAATAAAATACCAAGCTGTATCTTTTCTAACTGCACCTAATCCTTCTGAAAAATATTTTGCTTCATCATAAAGAAAATCTACAATGGTTTCGCCTTTTTCGTTGATATAACCCCACTTATTCGTATTGTTTTTTGAGCTTTCTTCTGTTCTGACTTCTGCTACTCCTTCATAAAAAAAAGGAATATCTTTATAAATTACTTTTACTACTTCTTTTCCCTCTTTGTTTATTTTTCCCCAAAGGTTATTTTTCTGAACTAATGCTGTTCCTTTTTCAAAGTCTTTTGCATTCTGATAAATAAATGGAATAATTTCTTCTCCTTTTTTATTAATAAAGCCATATTTACCCTCTTTTCTGACATAAGCCAACTCTTCTGAAAAATTATAAGCATCATCATACTTCAAATCAATGACTAAATCTCCTGCTAAGTTTACAAAACCAACAAGATTATTCTTTTGTACTCTTGCCATTCCATCTTTAAAAGGATAAGCGTATGAATATTCAAAAGGCACAATAGATACGTTTTGAACATCAATAAAACCTGCTCTTCCCTCCAAACGGGCAACTGCTCTTCCTTCTTTGAATGAACCTAACTCTTGATAGATAATTGGAATAAATTCTTCTCCTTCTTCGTTGATATAACCCCAACGACCGTTTTTCTTAACTCTAGCTACATTGATAGTCTTGTTTTCTGCATTCTTGATTTGCTCAAAGTCCATCGCTTGACTATAGTGAGCAGCAATAAGAATCATTCCTGTTTTTTTATCTTTATAGCCATATTTTTGTGTTTCTCCATCATCATTACTTTGATGAAAAGGAGTCAAATCTTGACTATATAAATCAACTGAAAAGAAGAAAAATAAAATAAATAAGGTCAAAGCTGTAAGTAGTTGTTGGCAGACAGAAGAAAGACGTGTTAGATAAATATTCATGCAAATAGTGGTTAGGCTCAAAACAATTTTCTCATTTCTAAAACTATAATTGAACAGAAAAATAGCAAGGTAAGTCAAATTTAGGACTTCATAAAACTAATTTATAGTAGTTTGGGCAAAGAAACAAATCAAAATCCTTTTTTACTTTTTTATTTAATGATAGTTTGTGTTTTTATTACTACATTCAAACTAAAATAGTATATTTACTTTCTTACTTTATAGACTATAAAGCTGTACCTTTGTAACATCAAAATTATTATAATTAAATTAAAAAATATGAAATTAAGATTACTTACAGCAAATGATAGTTTGTTCGGGATTTGTTTCGCTCTTTTATTAGCTTTCTTTCCATTATTTGTATTTGGACAAGTAAATCCTCCTGTTGCAAATTATTCTACGTATTGCAAAGGAGAAAGTATGCCTATTTCAGCTACTTCTTCTACTCCAAACGCACAGATAGAGTGGTATATGGATGCTAATATAAATAATACTCAACCTTTTACAGTTTCTCAAAATGGAGAAGTATTTCCTTTGGATTCTATAATTACTTTTGGCTTAGGAACAAATACAGTTTACGCTGTTGCTTCACTTGGTAGCTCTAAAAGCAGTAGTATAGAAGTTCCTATTACAATTAATAAAGCTCCTGTTGTTATTGCTATTGAATCTGATAATTGCATGTTGTACGAAGGAGATAATGTTGTTTTTTCTCCTATTTTGGAAAACCCAAATGAAAACTATACATACGAGTGGCGTAAGATAAAAACGAAAGCTCTACAAGAAATTACAAACCCTCAAGTTTTGAGTACGAATAAAGATTTTTCTAAATCTTCATTATCGGATAATGATGCAGGAGTTTATCAGCTTACTGTATGGAACGAAACTCGTACTTGTGCTGCTAAAATAGAATCTCCTCATCTCATTCTACGTGATGGATGTAACGAAGATTACCCTATTCCAGTAGGAATAGATGAAGGTGGTAACCATGCTGTACTAACTCAAAATTTGAGTAGTAGCTATTATATTAATGATGAAAATGGAAGTTTTAATTTTGTATTTGAGGAAAGATACAGAGCAGGTATATTAACAGCATATTTATATAGTTGGCAACGTTGTAAATTAGGCAGTTTTACATTAAACAAAAAATTAGGAAGTAATTGGTATTCACTTTATATAGGAATGCTTGCAATACCTGAGGCATCTTATGTTCTTGAAGTATTTGATGAAAACGGAACTCGTACAGTAGCCAAATTTAAGTTCAAGGTAAAAGATTTACAAGCTTATATAATAGAAATACCTTCTACTTACTGTAAAGGTTGGAATACTCAATTTGAAGGATTCATAAGAGGTGGAATTGCGAATTATACAACCATATGGTACACTACGACTACTCCAGATAATTCTCCTCCTTCTCAAAATGCGAATTGGGAGATTTTGGGTTGGAATAAAACAGAACGTAGTAGAAGACCTAAGATGGAATTTAATACTAATCTATCTAAAACTCATTGGGTCAAAACTAAGGTAATTGATTCTAGAGGATGTTCAAGCGAAAGTACCATATATAAAATAGAACCTGAACTATCACAAGAACCCATTATAGATTTGAATGATGGAAGAGAGCGTTTGTCTAAAGCCGAGTATTTTCAAACAGAATCTAATTCTTCTCTTCTAAAAGGTGTAAATATTGACTCTTATTATTTTAAAGTAAATAGAGATACTACTTCTGATGTTGTATATCTATTTTGAAACCAGATGGAATTAATAATGCTCCCAAAACAGTTCTGAAATCTCTTCGATTTACGGCTTCTGAATTTCAAGACCTACAACTCAAAAAGGAAGATTTTTTACTTAATCAATTAACAACAGTTCCTAATAAATTCTATATTGGTGTAAATTCTAATACTAATAGTCTCTTTGTAAAAAGGGGTTGTAACTATACTATAGAAGATAATACGGCTTGGGAAACAGCAGAAGGAAAATGGCAACCTCTCTCTACACCTGTTTCAGAGGGAGGTTTAGAAATACCTACATCATTTGCAATACGTCCAGTTTTTCATACAAAACCCAAAACAGATTTTATAGCTGATTTGACTTTAGCTTTTCTAAATGAAGAGATAGAGTTTAGAGATATTTCGGAAGCCGATCCTGAAAACTATGAATGGAATTTGGAAGGTGCATCAGTTACTCAATCTACAAACTCTACCTTTACGACCAAGTATAGTCAAGAAGGAGATTATGATGTTTCACTCATAACAAGTAATGTTTCTGGTATAGATACGCTCACAAAATCAAATTACATTAAAGTAATAGAAAAGTATTCTAAACTAATTAATACAGAAGGAACAAAGAAAGCATCAAAAAATAATGATGGTTTTATAGCAGGGCATAACTCTAAAAAGGATAAAGCTAAGGCTGAGTATTTTTCTAATTATGAAGACAAATTTCTGCAAGGAGCAGAAATCTATTTGGGAGGAATTGATATACAAGGAAAACAGAAAGGTAAATTTGTTCGTATTTATGTTATGTCTGCTAGTTCTGACGACCAATCCCCAGACTTAATCTTAGATTCTGTCTATGTGCCTCTTGATAAAGTTACAGGCTCAATAAGCAAACATGGTTTTCTTAGAGTTTCTTTTGATGCAGCTATCGAAGTGCCAAAAGATTTTTATATAAGTGTTGGTTTTGATTACTACTCCTATGATGATTTTGCCAAATTTGAGTTTGCTGTTCTTACCACTCCTGCTACTGCTGAAAACGGCAATACTGCATGGGAACAATTAGCAAATGATACTTGGCAACCTTATTCAAAACCAGAATCAGAAGGTGGAAGAGGGATTTCGGCAGCACATGCTATTTATCCAATCTTGACAGCCGATAGAGTTTTATCTTCAGAAGAAGAAAATAGCTATGCAGAAAATATAAAACTATTTCCTAATCCAGCTTCTGATTTTATCAAAATAGAAACAAAAGAGATTCAATTAGAAAATTATTCTATTGTGGATGTAATTGGAAAAACTATCAAAAATGGAGATTTATCAGAAAACACAACAGTACAAATTAATAGCTTGACAAAAGGACTTTATTTTATTCGTTTCAAGACAAATAAAGGAATGATTACAAAGCGTTTTGTAGTGAAATAAAAGAGGTTTTTTTTCAAGATTTTTGCTAGAAAATGATAAAGTGTAGTTCTTTGTAGCTACGCTTTTTTATTGAACATCATTCAAAATAATTAAATCAATATGGGAAAAATAGCCTTAGAAGAATTAGAGTTTTTTGCCAAACATGGCGTACATGAAGAAGAACGAATTATTGGAAATCGTTACAGAATTGATGTTGAGGTAGAAGCAGATTTAGAACAAGCCTCAGAAAGTGATAATGTAAAAGATACCGTAGATTACGGGCATTTATACAAAATTGTAGAGCGAGAAGTAAATACACCAGCCAAACTTTTGGAACACCTAGCAGGAAATATTTTGAAAGGTGTTTTAGAAGAAATATCAAAAGTAGATGCTGCAAAAGTGGTCGTACACAAATATAACGCACCGATTGGAGGTGTTTGTAAATGGTCTAAGGTTACCTTGGAAAGAAGCAGGAAGAAGTAGAGGAAATAACAAGATTAGCTATTTTTATTTTCTATGAAAATAGCTGCTTTCTGTAACATTTTACAAAAACTCTGTTCAAAAAACTCAAATTCTTCATTCTGAAATTTGATTTCTTCTTCTGATAGATTTTCCAAATCATATTCATCTAAAATAGGAGGAAAATAAAGATGACGAATGCGTTTGAGAGAAAGAGAATCTGTAGAAAAAATATTTTCTTCATCTTTCAAATGTACGCCATCCATAAAACCAATAATTAAATTATGTTTTTTAGGATTAAGAAACAGAAGAGGTCTGTTTTGATAATCATAAAAAGGAATTTTCCATTTTATAGATTCTTTTACAGTTGGTAACTTCTCAAAAATGAGTTTACGAAGATAGAAAAGTTCGTTTTGATAATATTCTTGATTAAAAATATACTGACTTACGTATTCTGATTGCTGCATAATTTTTTTATCAAAAAAGTCTTTTCTAAATAAAATTAGAAAAGACTTTGTACACGATTAAATTTTCTTTATGACTAAGTTACAGAAAGTAAATTAAAATGTATATGATTTTGTGTTTAGAGCTTGTTTAAGTTTTTATTTTGATAGTGAAAGTGAAATTACTCACTTGAAGCCGAAAGTAAAAAAATTAAACAAGCTCTTACTTCTGACTTCTAAAATCTAATTTCATACTTTATTTATACCGTAGTGATGTCTTTTTCTTTTGCATCAAAAAGCTCATCAATTTTTTTAGTATAATCATCTGTAAGTGCCTGTACTTTATTTTCTGCTCCTTTTACCATGTCTTCAGGCGCTCCATCAATGGCACGTAGCGAATTATTAGTGTTTTTACGAGCATTACGAATTCCTATTTTTCCTTCTTCTGCTTCTGCTTTTGCACGTTTTACAAGCTCTTGACGACGTTCTCCTGAAAGCGCAGGTACATTAATACGAACCAAATCAGCTTCTCCCATCGGATTAAAGCCCAAATTACTATCACGAATTGCACGTGTAATCTCGGCAACCATACTTTTTTCCCAAGGCTTAATCATTACCGTTTTTACATCAGGAATAGAAATATTGGCTACTTGAGCAAGTGGTGTTTGTGCGCCATAATAATCAACCATAACACCATCAAACATAGAAGCTGTTGGTTTTCCTGCACGGATTTTACTAAATTCTGAAATAGTATGTTTGACAGCTTTGTCCATTTGTTCTTTTGCATCATCAAGATACATATTGATTTCCTCTTGCATAATTTCTATTAATTTGAATGATTTTGAATAAAGTTTGTATTCAGATTGTAGTTCTAGTACATTAAATACCAAAATTACTAAATTACTCTAAAAAGATACTAACTATTTTGAGAAAAATTAGTTTTATAAAATAATGTTAGAAAAACTATGTTTTTTTATAAATATTGACTCCATTGGACAGAAATAACTTTATTTTTCAATAACTTCGGTTTTAGAAATAGCTCATTTTTATTTTTCACTTTTTCACTTTTTTCTTATTTTATGCTAGAGTTTAGAGTTATCGAACACAATTCAAAAGATTATTGGGATACTGTTCATTTGAGAGAGCGTGTGTTGCGCCAACCTTTAGGTATGCGTTTTTCCTCCGAAGAATTAGAACTAGAAAACAATAGTTATCATATTGCAGTCTATGATGAAAGTCATAAAATAATTGGTACTGCCATGTTTGTTACTTTGTCTTCCTCCAAACTCAAAATGCGACAAGTAGTAATAGCAGAAGATTGGCAAGGAAGAGGAATTGGGAGAGAGTTAATTGAGTTTGCAGAAAATTTTGCTCAATCAAAAGATTATAAGGTCATTGAAGCCAACGTTAGGCAAACAGCCATTGGCTTTTATGAGAGTTTGGATTATCAAAAACTAGGAAAAGAATTTACTGAAGTTGGAATCCCTCACATGAAAGTAGAAAAACATTTAAAGCCTTAACTCTATAAAACTATATTATTTTGCCAAAACTTTTACTTTTTTATGTCCCTTGTAAAGATGAAGCAGAAACTTTACATTTATCGAAGCTACTTTTAGATAATAAATTAGTTGCTTGTACTAATTCTATGCCTATAAAAAGTTGCTATTTTTGGCAGGGAAATATTGAAAATGATAATGAGCATGTTTTGATTGTCAAGACATTACCTGAAAAGGCAAAAGAAGTTAGTCTTTTTATAGAACAACATCATTCTTATGATATTGCTTGTATTGCTTTTTGGAAAATAAAAGTGAATGAACACTATTTTGAATGGGCAAAAAATCAGCTTTGAAATTGATTTCTAAAATTATAGATTTTTTAGAGTGCTTTTTTTATAAAAACGAGTAAATTTGTAGAGATTGTAGATTATTTGTGAAGTTTTTAAACCCTAAGGGTCTTAAAGAACCTTAGGGTTTGGACAGACTATAAAGCCACTTTGAGAAATGTATAAATTATTTTTTCTAACTTCTTTTTTTATTTTACTTCTGTTAGCTCAAAATTTAACTTTTGCACAAGTTGGGGGAAAGACATCTTTAGAGTTTATAAATCTCCCTACACATGCACGAGTAATTGGACTTGGAGGGGCAAATATTACTTCTCAAGATGCAGGAAGTCAGCAAGATATAAATATGCACATCGAAAACCCTGCTTTATTGACAGAAAAAACACACGACCGTTTTTCTTTGGCTTATTATGGCTATTCAGCAGGAATTAGCAATGTAAATTTGGCTTATGGACACAATTTCAAGAAGTTAGGAGCTTTCTCAAACCTTGCTTTTTCATTTCAATATCTTGATTATGGAAATATCGAAAGTTATGATGCCCTAGGAAATTCTTTAGGAGAAGTAAATGCAAGTGAATATAGTTTTGGTGTTAGTCATTCTCAAAAATTTGATGCCTTTCGTGTTGGTGGAACGCTCAAAATCGCAGGTTCGCAGTTAGCTGGGTTCAATGCAACAGGTGTTTATTTAGATTTGGGAGGAACGCTCACACATCCAGACAAAGATTTGCGTTTTGGGTTAGTTATGAATAATTTAGGTTTTCTGATTAGTAACTATTCGCCTACTTCGGAGTATGAGATGCCAATGAATATTCTTTTGGGAGCTTCTTTAAAGCCTGAAAAGATGCCAGTTCGGTTTTCATTAACTTTACACCAACTATTTAGAAAAAATATTGCTTATAACGACCCTGCAAGAAGCACAACATTAGACGCTAACGGACAAGTTGTGGTAGAAGAAACAAGTGCCATCGATAAAGCATTTCGAAGAGTTGTTTTGGGAGCAGAAATAATTTTTAGTAAGAATTTTAATCTTCGTGCAGGATATAATTTTTTGCGTCGTCGTGAATTAGTTGTAACAACTAGACCTGCCTTTGTAGGATTCTCATTTGGTGGAGTGGTGCGTATTCGTTCTTTTGAGTTTGCATATTCTCGTTCTTTGGCACATATTGCAGGTGGAACAAATAACTTTACACTGACATTAGATACAAAAAAGTTATTTCGAAAAAAATAACTTTGCCTTTTACTCCTTTAGGAGTTTCATATTGATAATTTTTAAATAACATTTTCATGTTAAAAGATATAATTAGTAAACTTCGTAAATATGAGGTTTTGATTCGTAAGGCAGTCAATACGAGTATGCAAGGCGAAAGTCATTCAGTTTTTAAAGGCTCAGGATTAGAGTTTGATGATGTCCGTCAGTACAATTACGGCGATGATATTCGTACTATCAACTGGAATATTTCGGCAAAAGGACAAGGAACATATATCAATACCTACAAAGAGGAAAAAGAACAAAATGTATTTTTCGTGCTTGATGTGAGTGCTTCGCAGCGTGTGGGTGCAAAAGGACTGCAAAAACTAGATATTGGAAAAGAAATTTGTGGTGTCTTGACGATTTCTGCTTTGAATGAACAGAGTTCGGTAGGTCTTCTTTGTTTTAGTGATAAGAGAGAGCGTTATGTTCGTCCAGATAAAGGCAACAGACAAGCTGCCCAAATTTTGAAAGTAATTTTTGATTTGAATCCTTCTTCTGACCAAACGAACCTTCAAAAAGCCATTACAATGGCAATGAATATCATTAAGCGAAAAAGTGTAATGATTCTGGTTTCTGATTTTATTGATGAAAATTATGAAGCTGCACTAAAAGGAGTTGCCAAACAACATGATTTAATTTGTATTCACTTAGGCGACCCAAGAGAACAGGATTTGCCACAGCTCGGTATTGTTCAAATTTATGATAAAGAATCTGGAAAATCCGTTTGGGTAAATACTTCATCAAAAGAATATCGACAGCATTTTGAAAAACAGTTTGTACAGAAGAGGGAGGAACTAGAAAATCTTTGTAAACGCTATGGAGCAGATTATTTGTATTTGAGTACGCATGATGACTATGTTCCTAAGCTGATAAAACTCTTTAAATTGAGAAAGACGAGAAGAAAATAATTTTTTTTATTAGATAATTCTCTAAAAATCAACATTTTATAAAGAGCCTCAAAAATAAAAGTAAAATTTACGTCTTTTTTTTGAAAGTTTATTTGCAGAGTAAAAAAAAACGTCTTACCTTTGCATTGCATTAAGGGAAAAGAAATAGAGAAATAATAATAAAAGTAGTTGTTGTTTTGTCTTATTAAAATATAAAGAGTAATAAAAGTAAAATAATTTTTTATTTTTGTTGTAAATCTAAAAAATACTCTTTACCTTTGATGTATCAAAAAAGCCTTCTTAGCTCAGCTGGTAGAGCAATTGATTTGTAATCAATAGGTCAACGGTTCGATCCCGTTAGAAGGCTCAATATTATTTTATAGATTCGTTTATAAAATATTGAAGTGTAAGAGTGATAAATTGCACAAAATACTAAATTCCGATTCAGACTAAAAACTTTAGGTAAGTTTTAGATTGAATCGGTTTTTTTATGCCTTTTGTTTTTATCAAAAGTTTCTAGTTTTTATATTTTGTATCTTTGTCATCCACAAAAATAATCAAAATACGCTCTCAAAGAATGAATCCTATAATCCAATCAGCCAAACTATTTTCTATAAAAAATAGCTTTTATTTTATCCTCTTTAGTGTTTTATCAGTTTCTCTTTTTTCTTGTGAGCCAAAAGATGAAATGATTAGTGCAGATACAAGTAATAGAATTAGCTTTTCGCCTGATACTGTCTTTTTTGATACGCTTTATACTGGATTTGAGTCGCCTGTCAGACGTGCTAGTATCAAAAATTTTAATGAAGAAGCTCTAAATATTTCACGTCTTTATCTTCAAACTGGAGAAAATTCGCCTTTTCGTCTGACGATAAATGGAGTAGAACAGCAAGAAGCAACTGATATTTTTTTAAGAGGAAATGATAGTTTACGTGTTTTTGTAAATATTCTTCCTCCTACTTTGAATACTGATGAAATAACAAAATTAGAAGATTTTTTGGTGGTTGAAAGTAATGGAAACACGGAGCGATTGCCTTTGGTAGTTTGGTTACAAGACGGAATTTTATTGGAAGATTCTGTTTTGGATTGTCAGACGGTTTGGAGTGGGCAAAAACCATATATTGTTAAAGGAAGTGTTTTGGTAGAGGAAAATTGTAAACTGACAATAGAGGCAGGAGTAAAAGTAGCTTTTCTGACAGATGCAGCACTTTTGGTAGCAGGTTCGTTAGAAATTAATGGAAATATGACAGAAAATGTAGAGTTAGGAAGTTTTAGAAATGATGGAAGTTTTGAAAATGCCTTAGGACAATGGTTTGGCGTTTTGTTTGGAGAAAACAGCAAAAATAACAGAATCTCTTATGCTACTATCGAAAATGCTACCGTAGGAATCCGTTTCGGAACGCCTGATAATGATACAATTCCAGACTTGATTATTGAGAATACAGAAATTAGAAATATGGCTGATGTAGGTGTTTTTTGTCTAAACTCTGATGTTTTGATTCAAAATACACTTATTCATAATTGTTTGAACCGTACTTTTTCGGCTGGAGCAGGAGGAAATTATTATTTTTATAATAATACCTTTTCCAATTTTGGATTCAACTTTTTCAGAGATGAACCTTCTTTTGAGCTTTCAAATACTTTAGCATTTGTAGATACGTTAGGAAATCAGCAAATTATTAGAGACAATCTAAGAGCCTATTTAATAAATAATATTATTTGGGGAAGTATAGATGAAGAACTAATTTTGTTTGCTTCTCCAGAAGCTAGTTTTCAAACCTTTTGGAACTCTAATTTAGTCAAAACACAGCTTTTAGATACTTCATTACCAAATATTTTGAATGAAAATCCTAAGTTTGTAGATGCTTTTAATGGAAAGTATGGGTTAGATTCGCTTAGTCCAGCCATAGATACTGGTCTTAATATTGACTTACAGATAGATTTGGAAGGCAAAGTTAGGGGTGATCAGCCTGATATTGGTGCTTTTGAGAGGGAATAATGTTAGAATTACGAATTACGAATTACGAATTACGAATTTTTTATTTTAAACAGCAAGAATTATGAAAGAAACCCCAAACTTATATAGGGTAAAAATGCTGACTTCTGACAAAGATTTTATGATTCAAATTTTGTCAAAAGAAGAAACTCAAAAATTATTAACTTCTGATAATTGGAAAAAAATTGATGATAGAATTGTAATCTATGAGAATGAGCAGAATGGAAATATTTTAAATCAAATGAATTATGACGAGATAGATTTATTGTTTTATTCAAAAAGTGATTATGAACGCCAGAATGGGAAAATCGTAATTACCACGAAAGCAGATAAAAAAACTCTTTATCATTTTCTTTTATTGGACAAAAATGAAGTCAAATTTGCTCTTGAACATTTTGAAGCCGAGGAAATAAAAGAACTCCGAAATAAACAAAGAAGTCTTGTGTTCTATAGGTTGTCAGATAAAAGAATTTTAGTAGAGTTGAGTGGAGATGTGGGAGAATTATTTTTGAATATTGAAGACTATTATATTACAGAAAAACAATTTTCTATGAATGATGAAGAGGAATAGGGCAATATTTTTTGTGGCAAAAAAACTATTGACATTGTTTTTATTTTAAACCTTTTTTATGAAAAATCTACTTTTATTTATTGTACTAGCCATTGTTTTTGCATTTTGTCAAGCACATACAAAAAGAAGGAATACTTCAAAACAAAACAAAGATATTCTGATAGGTTATCTAGATTTTAAACTCTCAGATTCTATATCAAAAAAATATACAAAAAAGTCTAACTCTACAAATATTAAAATGTCTGGGTGTGATAAATGGACGTTGGAGGAAAAAGATTTTGCTGGAATAATGCAAAATATGAAGGAGAGTAGTTATACAGTTATGTATTTGAATTGTGAAATACTTCCTTGTTATTATAAAACTAAAATTACAAATGACTCAGTAACCTATACTATGTCTGTTTACTTAGGAGGATTCATTACTATTTCTTCTGAAAGAGAGCAGTTATTTTTTCTAACAGAAGAGGAGAATGATTTATTTATTAGCGTTTGTGATGAGCAGGAACAGAAGGAATGAAAAAACGGCTTATTTTCTACAAAATAAACCGTTTAAATAATAAATATTAAAAACTACTTTTTAGGCAATGTAACTCTATAATCAGCAGTTATTTTTCCTTTACTAATTTTATCTAATTTTCCTTTCAAAAGTTGTTTTCGAAGTGGAGAAAGATAATCAGTAAACAACACTCCTTCAATGTGGTCGTATTCGTGCTGAATGATTCGGGCAGCGATGCCATCAAAGGTTTCATCGTGCTGCTCCCAGTTTTCATCAAAATATTTGATTCTAATTTTTGGTTTGCGAGAAACTTCGCCTCTTATCTGTGGAATAGACAAACAACCTTCTTCAAAAGTCCATTCTTCGCCTTCTTCTTCCAAAATTTCAGCGTTGATAAATACTTTTTTGAAGCCGTCTAGTTCTTCGTCCATTGCACCACCATCGACAACAAAAATGCGTTTTCCAAGACCAATTTGAGGACCTGCCAAGCCTACACCACTTGCCGAATACATCGTTTCGAACATATCTTTTGAGAGTTCTTTTACATCAATAGAACCCTCTTTTTTTATATCAGTTGCTTTTTTACGAAGCACAGTATGACCATATACGTATATCGGACGAACCATAATTTCAGATTTTGATTTTTTGAGAATGAAAATAATGACAAAGATACGGAAAATAAGGTTTTTTTGTAGAGAATACTAAAATGAAAATTAACCTAAATAAATTTCTCCCTTGTAAAAATTCCCATAAAAATAACGTAGTCCTTCCAAATCTTTTCTTATAGTTGCCTTAGGAACTTTTACTTCAAATTCTTTTATTAGTTCATCATCATCTGTTGATAAATTGACTGGTAAAATATTACTGATTTTACTAAAAAATTCAATAAATTTTTCTCTGTTTTTATTAAAATCGTATTCACTAAGACGTAAATGTAGTGGAAACCACACACCTCCTAAGCGAATAGTAGGAGGCGTGGAAATAGTAATTTCATTTCCTATTAGACTATTCTTTATGCGACTACGGTCGTGATTTATTTCATGGTCAAAACCATTAAAAAATGTAAAATCTATTTTGTCCAACTGAGAAATTGGGTATCTTTTTTTTCTTCCAAATCCTTTTTTGACATAAATAGCTGTTTCTTTTACTTCCACTTCTTTTGTTTGAAAAGCATTAAAAATAAAAGGAATACTGATAAGCCCAGCCACAACTCCCCAAAGCCATACTATATTTATAACATTTAAAACAAGTAAAATAGAAAGTATAAAACTAATAATTCCTGTCGGAACGGCTACAATTAAAGTTGTATTTCCTCCATAACTTTCAGCCGAAAAAATAACCTGCTCTAGCTTCTTTAATTTCTTCACAAACTTAAAACTTTGCCTAGCAGGAACTTGACTAAGCGTTTCTATTTGGTTACAATGTTTCTCCCCTAAATACTTCCAACTTCCTTCCAAAAAAGCAGACTTACAACTTGCACAAATCACTACTTTATTGCCTTCTTTTATCAAATCTCCTGTAATTGGGTCTTGACGATTTTCTTGTAAAATAGGACTGTTTGAGAGAATTGTAATTGAATTTGTCATAAATGAATCTGAAAAGAGTGTAAAAGAATCTAATTTTTTACGTATTTTGTAAACAAATGGATATGTTGCTTTGCAGAAAAATAAAGCAAGAAAACAAAGAAACAAAAAAATAGCTCAATTATGGAAAATCAAAATCCTTCAAGCAATATAACAGTAACAGGTGTTCCTTCTGATAATATAAATATAAAGGCTCAAAGTCTAGCTCAAAAACTTCAAAATCATAAAAAAGTAATTGAGGCGAATGGAATCAAGATAAACGCACCCTTTGACCCTCGTTACGCTGCCAGTTTGATAAAGCGAATCTTAGAGCCACTTAGTAAATATTATTTCAGAACCGAATTCGTGGGTTTTGAGGGAGAAGACTACCCAGATAGAAAAACAGATGCCCCTCTGATTTTTGCAAGTAATCACTCTGGAATGGCGTTTCCTTGGGATGCAATTGTGTTCTCTTCGATGCTTCTAAAGATTCATAATTATGATATGACAAAAGTAGCTCGTCCACTTACTGCGCCGATGCTTTCACAAAGTAATATGATGAGTCCGTTTGCCATAGAGAATTTTTGGAAACGAGCAGGTGGAGTAGATGCCACTTCCCTCAATTTTGAAACGATGATGGAACAAGGGAAATTCAATGTTTTGATTTATCCAGAAGGTGTAGGAGGAATTGGAAAAGGATTTGATAAAAAATATGAACTACAACGCCTTTCTACTTCTACTCTTCGAATGAGTTTGAAACACAAAGCTGATATTATTCCTTTTGCAACTGTTAATGCAGAATACATCAATCCGTTTAGTTATAGTATAGAATTTTTAGATAATTTAGTTCAAAAACTGGGAATTCCATTTTTGCCTGTTGGTTTTATGACCGTCTTGATTCCTTTACAGCCTTGGATGTTTTATTTTGCACTTCCTGCAAAACTTATTTTTGTTCGTGGCAGACGCATCAAACCTTATAAAATCTTAGGAAAGCCAGTAGAAGAAGCTACCGAAGAAGAAATTTTTGCGCTTCGTGATGCTATCCACGCTATTATGCAAAGAGAACTCAATGAAGCTGTAGAACATTATGGCGAAAGTCCATACAACTGGAAAGAGTTTTTACTAACAGCACTTTGGAAATGGAAAAAACTACCTGAATACTTGCCTTTTACGTGGGCATTCCGTTTTATTGACCACGAAAAGCAGTTTCAAAAACGACTTTTTGAGCTTAATAATTTTTCAAATATTCCTCCTACTTTAGAAGAAAAAGTAGTTCAAGCCCAAGCCATTGCACAGACAAGCGAACTAGAAGAACAGCTAGAAGAAGACAAAGATGTTTTGGATGTGCTAAAAGAAACGGTTGATTTGGTTACCGAAAATCCAGAAGTTTTGTTGATGTACGTGCCTGTGGTGGGTTGGTTGCCTACAATTTGGAGAGAAGTAAATAAGTTTAGAAGTTAGATTTTAGAAGGTAGAATCCTCGTTTGACGGCTGCATTTGAGCCTCAACGACGGTTGGTTATTTTGCTGAACCGTCAACGAGCTTAAAAGCGTCGTTGAGGATTAGAAGACTGTATTATTTAAACAAATTCTTCAAAAAATAGTATATTTGAAATCATAAAACACCAAAAATATAAGATTATGGAAAGCGAATTGCCTAAAATTGTACAGGAAAAGATAGCTTATTATAGGAGAATTATACAAAAGCTGAATGAAATTACAGAGAAGAGTAAAAATCAATCTTTCAAAAACTCAGAAGAAGAAAGTAAATTTTTAAAAAAGGAAATATCTAAGAACCTTGAAGGTATAAATATACTAAAGTTGATGAGAGAAATTGTATCAGATTTAATAATTATGACACAAAATCCTTTTAATTATCAATCTTATGAAAATAAAAATATAGCATATAATATCACTAATGACCATGCAGAAAATGATCAAATAGAATTTATGAGATTAATGGAGAATGCATGGGATAACGATATTAACGAAAAAAATAGTATGCTAATAAATATAAAGATTATTGAAGGAATTAAACAACAGTTTGCGGTTAGGTTGAACAAGGCAATACAATACTCTTTACTAGAAAATGATAAAAATAAATATTATTCAAAGTTTCAAAACTTTGCTCCATTAGAAAAATCTATATTTTTTATAAAAATAAATGATTTTCAAGCAATACAAAATATATCAGAGGAAATACCAGTAGATGCTCAGTTTGTCGTTCTTACAGGAGAAAATGGAGATGGTAAAACATCTATTTTACAAGCTATTGGTTTAGGTCTTTATAATCCTGATGAATTATCTGACAAAGACATAGGAAAGGAAAACAGTAGAATTTCAATAAAATATCAAGAGAAAGATAAATTTTATACTAACTACATCTTTAATAACCCTAAACATCCAGTAAAATATGCTATGAGAAGTAGCATGAAATCTCTCAAACAGTTTACTGCTTATGGAGCTGCTCGGCTACGTGTTTTTGATAACAAAGAAAAACGAAATCCATTATTAAACTTTGATTCAGAAAAAGCAAAATTAACAAATGTTTTTAATTCGTGGTTGCGTGATATTTCTGCGAATGATGAAAAATTTTTTGAGAAAATTAAATCAATCATTCTTGATATTCTTCCAAATGTATCAGAAATAAAAAAGAAAGACAAAACAAAACCAATTAGTGATTTTCTATTTATTGAAAAAGGAATTGAAGTAGAATTTAAACATTTGTCAGCAGGACATAAAAGTATTGTTTTGATGATTGGCGACATGATTATGCGACTTTCAGAAGCACAACCCGAAATAAAAAATCCTAGTGATTTTACAGGAATTGTCTTGATTGATGAAATAGAAGCACATTTACATCCAAAATGGCAAAAAGAATTTCCTCATATTCTTTCTACTACTTTTCCTAAAGTTCAGTTTATTGTTACGACACATAGCGCAATTTCTCTATTAGGAATGCCAGAAAATACAGTGTTTTTTAGAGTTCAGAGAAGTGAAGAAAAAGGAACTTATATTGAGAGAATGGATATTGATGTCAAAAATTTGTTACCAAATGCCATTTATACCTCGCCTTTATTTGATATGGAAAGCATACGTTCCACAGAAAATAACGGTATTGAAGAACTAAATGTAGAAGATAACTTTGATGAAATAATTAAGAAAGAAGAGAATAAAAAACGATTGAAAGAACTAAGCAAAAAGTTTGTTTTTACTCCTCCTAAATCTTAATTTATTGTTATGAGAAAAGTGAATAAACCGAGCGAAGTACCAGCAGTTTTACAAAGAAGACAAGCTGAACTAAAAGAACAGTTAGTAATAAAACAGCCCAAGTTTTGGAAAAATAAGCATTACGCTCAACCTACAAAAAAAGACTTGAAAGAAATTTATAAAAATAAATGTGGGTTTTGTGAACGAGTTTTGAAAGAAGACCAAAGTTATGAAGGATTTACAGTTGAGCATTTCAGACCCAAAAGTCATTATTATTGGTTAGCTTTAGAATGGACAAATTTATTTCCTCTTTGTAGAAAATGTAACAAAATAAAAGATGATAGTTTTCCTACTAAAAATCAAAGTGTTCAACACCCTCCTATTAATGAAAATGGAAATATTATTTTATCAAAGTGTCTTGCCGATAGTGAAGAGCTTTTAAATGAAAAGCCTTTTTATTTACACCCAGAAATTGACGAGCCTTTAGATTTTTTTGAGGTAGATAAAAGTGGTCAATTTGTAGCAAAATCGGATTTAAATGGTTTTGATTCTCAACGAGCTAATGAAATGATAGATAAATTTTTAGGAAATCAGAATTTAGTAAACGAACGGAAAAAACCAATTCAAAGAATAAAGAATCAATTGGATAGTGTTGTTATCAATTTTAAAGAATACTGTTCAGAAAATTATACAGACAGAGAAATTAAATTAGCTTTTTTTTCATTGTTTAAAACTCTATTTACTCTAGGGGATAAAGAGCAAGAATTTTCTCTAGTTGGATACTATATGAATGAAAATTTTGAGGACTTTTTTTTAGAGGAGTATGAATTTGGCGAACAAGAATTAATAAAATATGCTTATAGTTTATTTTTAGAAGAAAACGCACCTTAAGCAAACACAAAAATATCATCTACACCATTTCCTTTTGAAGAAGTTTGGCTAATCTCATCCCGATTGGGAATATAGACTGAAAAAGTGGTTTTGATAAAGGGAGTAGAATTACAAAAAATATTTCCATCTAATTTATTAACAGCTTTTTTGACAAGATAAAGTCCTAAACCACTTCCTATCGAACGCTCCGAAGAACGCACAAACATATTAAAAACAGAACCCAACAAGTCGGTAGGTATTCCTTCTCCATTATCACTCACTTCTATCAAAATTTGTTCTTTTTCTACTCTAATGAGCAGTTCGATGGTTGGAGTCTCATTCATGTTGTGATACACAAGGGAATTACGAAGCAGGTTGATGATAATTAGACGGAACCATTTCTTATCTGTAATGAGTGGTGCGTGGCTTTCAATTTTTGCTTTTATAGATATTCCGTTGGGAGCATAATCATAGGAGGCTGTTTTGGCTTCTTCCACAAACAAATGCAAATTATCTATTTCTGTAAAATAAGATTCTTCTTCTATCAAATCGTGAAGTTGCATTAGCCTTCGAAGCATTGTATCCATTTGCTTCAAAGTAGCATCAAATAAATCTATATAGGTATGAACTTCATAAATAGATTGCAGGTTATCATCAGTTTCTAGCCCTTTTGTTACCATTTTTAAGAGGTTGCTCAAGCCTTCCAAACGCACTAAAGGCGCACGTAAATCGTGAGAAGCTCTATACATAAAGCTATCTAGTTCGTGCCTTACCTCTGCCAAGTTTTCTATACTTTTTTCTAGCTCTTGTGTTCGTTGCTCTACTTTATCATTAAGACTAAGGTTAAGAGTAGCAATTTTTTCTTTTTGAGTAATAAGCTTTATATTTTGTTCTGCTGTTTCTTTATTTTTTTCGACTAATTTCTTATTAAGTTGCTTTTTCTGTTGATTTTGATAAAGTAGAATTGTTAGAAAGAATATTGCTGCAAAAAGACCGATTGTAGTTGCCCAAATTGTTATTTTTTTATTCTCATTTTCTTTCTCCAAAATCTTTACCTGTGCTAGTGCTTGTCCATTCTCAAAAGCTGATTGTACGGCTGCTAAGTTGATAGCTATTTCACGGTGTGTAATCGAATCACGAATTATTTTTGCTTCTCTTTCCAGTTTTAAAGCTCTTTGAAAGCTATCTTTTTTTACGAATAACTTAGCTTGTTCTTCATAAACAGCAGCTATTGTTTTTTGTAATTTATTTCTTGAAGCAATTTCATAAGCACTATCAAGATAAATACTAGCTTGAAAATCATTTTCTCTTTCATTATATATTTTGCCTAACAAAACAAGAGCGTTAGCAGCACTTCCCCAGTTTTTATATTGACTACTCAAACGTACGTCTTCTTCTAATAAATAAACTGCTTGTCCATAATTTTTCTTTTTATAGAGAATCTCTCCAATATTCCCAGATGCCAAAGCCAAAGCGACTGTATCGTTCATCTGCGTAGCAACCTGTTTGGCTATCCTATAATAGTAAAGTGAAGAGTCTATCTTTTGAAGTTCTCTATAAGCAACACCTAGATTATTAGCAGTATAACGTTGTTCCCACAAAAAATCATTTTTGACAGCATAATTATATCCAGAGTTATAGTTTTTAATAGCTTCTTTATAGTTTTCTGCTTGAAAATAAATATCTCCAATTGTATAAAGTAATATTACTTTATTTATTTTATCATCTATTTTTGTAAAAATGTCTGAAGCATCTAAGGCATACATAATGGCTTGTTCTTCCAAACCAAGTCGAATATAATTACTAGCGAGTAGTTTAGCAGCAAGAGCTCTTTCTGGAAGCAAATTATTATCTTTAGCTAGTTTGTAGGCACTAAGGTTTCGCTCTAATGAAAGTCCACGTTTACCAATATCTTCATAAACATATCCCTCTAGCCAATGAACACGTATTTTTGTAGGTATTGGAGTTTTTTCTGTTATCTTTTCTGTTAAAAAGCTAATTCGTTGCTGATTTAATTTATTTTCGCCTTTACTAAGCAAATCAACAAGTTTCTCATAATATTCTATATCTTGTGAAGAAAAAAACATCGACTGTATTTCATTCCATTCTTCATCAGCCTTATCTTGAGCAAATGAAAAAGAAAGCGTAATAAATCCAAAAAATAGCAATAAAAGCCATCTTTTCATAGCAATACGAACAAATATGGATTAAATAAAGTAGATAAAAGGTTATTTTTTATATTATTTCACAAGATACTAATTTTAGTAAAAATTATACTTACTTTTAATTTAGTTAGAATAAGTAAAAATTACTATTTAAGACTTCAAAATTAGGTAACAATTTTGAAATATCTATTTTTTTGAGAATATTTGTATTCCCTTTCCCTCAAAGTTTTTGATAACATTAAAAAAGATAGTTATAAGTTTGTAATAATTACCCATACTATTCGAAAAATAAATTTCAAAAAGCATAATTAAAGTCTGTTCATTCCTCTATGATAAAAATCTACTTTTCTATTTAATTGTTTTAGTCAATCCTTTCTAAATTATTAATCATTAAGTTATCTAACTCTACAAAACTTGAATTTTGAATTTAGTTTGTTTTAAATTCTAAAATGCTAATTTTGTAATTGGCTTGTGATTAAGTAGCTGACAGTTTCCAACTGTCAGAAATATGGTAGTTCAACCAACATTTGGAAAATTTTGGCTACAGAAAGCTACACACAATTTTGATAGAAATTCTATTTCAAATTATAAAATGGAATAGAATAAGATAAAAATACGATAACTCTTTTAGCTACAACTATTTATGCAGCGAACCCATTTCGCCCAACCAGTTTATAATTTGCTTTCTGCAAATTCTACCTATTTTCGTTTTCTTATTCGTATCACTACATTAGTTGTCTTTTGTGGTACTTCTACGTTTGTGAATAGCGTTTTTGCTCAAGATACAACCGTAGTCAATAATATAGATTCACTTCTATTTTATGACCAACAACTAAAATCAAACGCTAACGAAGGAGAAACTCAAAATCCGATATTAGAGCCTGATTTGTCGTCGCCACTTTTGCAGCTTCCAGACCCTAGAAGTCTTGATGCTGTTTATAGACTAGATGAAACAGGAGAATTTTATGATGTCTTGCGTCGTGATGGTCCTAATTCTTATACGCCTTTGGGCAGAATTTCGGTAGAAGATTACACAAAATTAAAGACCTATTATGATGATGTAGCCTATTATAAGGAAAAAATACAAGAAGAAAGTGAAGAACAGGCTGCAACGACAAGTTCAGTTCCTAAGATTGAAGTGGCTTTGCCTTCTGGATTGGGAAGAGTTTTGGGAGGAGATAAAATTGAAATTCAACCAACAGGTTCAGTGCTTTTAGATTTTGGTGGAAAATGGCAAAGGATAGATAATCCACAAATTCCAATTCGTCAGCAGCGAAATGGAGGAATTAATTTTGACCAACGTATTCAATTTTCCATTCTAGGAAAGTTAGGTGAAAAAATGCAACTCAATGCAAACTTTGATACAAAAGCTGCTTTTCAGTTCGAAAACCGTTTCAATCAAGGTTATACAGGTTATGAAGAAGATATTGTTCAGCAAGTTCAATTTGGAAATGTGAGCCTTGCTACTTCAAATACACTCATTACAGGAAGTCAGAATCTAATGGGTGTTACTACTCGTTTGCGTTTTGGTAAACTATGGCTCAATACTTTAATTGCTAATCAACGAGGAGTTTCTGAAAGCATAACGATTAGAAACGGAGCGCAAGGACAAGAATTCGAAATCCGAGCAGACCAATACGAAGCCAATCAACACTTTTTCTTAGCACAATTTTTTAGAGATAATTATGAGGAGGCTTTACGTGCCGTTCCAAGTATTGTTTCTGGTGTAAATATTACTCGTGTGGAGGTTTATGTAACCAATCGAAATAACGACACCCAAACGCTTAGAAATATTGTTGGCTTTCAAGATTTGGGAGAAGGTGCGCCATACAGAGAGCGATTTAATGGAACAGGTGGAGCTGCAAGAAACGGAGCAAATAACCTTTTTGAGCAAGTAAAAGACCTTACAAGAACACCAGACCAACTAACACAAGTTTTGGAAAGTGGAGCATTTAATCTTGAAAATGGAACAGACTATTCTTTCCTTCGTTCGGCTAGAAAATTAAGTAATAATGAGTTTACATTTCATCCACAACTTGGTTATATTTCCTTACAACAACCTCTTAGAAATGATGAGATTTTAGCTGTTGCTTACGAATATACATTCAATGGACAGGTTTTTAAGGTAGGAGAACTGACAGAAGACTATCAAAATAGAGATGCAAATGCAGTTATTTTTATGAAACTATTAAGTCCTCCAACAATTCGTACTGATTTGCCTTTGTGGGATTTGATGATGAAAAATATTTATTCCCTTCAAGCTACACAATTACGTCCAGAAAATTTTCAGCTTCAAGTAATTTATCGTGATGATATTACAGGAATTGATAATCCAAGTTTGCATGAAGGAAGAAGAACAGAAGATGTTCCTTTAGTTCAGATTACCAATTTGGATAGGTTAAATCCAAATCTTGACCCACAAGTTGATGGAAATTTTGATTTCTTAGAAAATATTACTGTCCAATCTGACCAAGCACGTATTATTTTCCCAGTTGTTGAGCCATTTGGAGATAAGTTATTAGAGTTTTTTGACCCTGTCGATGAAGTTCAATTTATTGATAAATATGTTTTTAATGAACTCTACGACGGAACACAAGCCGATGCCGAATTTTTAGTTAGTAAAAGTAAATACTTCTTGAAAGGCTCATATCAAAGCGCAGGAGGAAATGAGGTTGTTTTGCCAGGGATTAATATTTCGGAAGGCTCGGTAATGGTTCGTGCAGGTTCAGTAATGCTTTCTGAAGGTGCAGATTATACTGTTGATTATCAGTTTGGTAGAGTTCGTATTCTGAATGAAGGTGTTTTGGCTTCTGGAAAAGATATTACCATTCAGTATGAAAGAGCAGATTTGTTCAGCGTTCAGCAACGTAATATTATGGGATTGGATGCTGAATATATTTTGAATAAAGATGTAAAATTTTCTGCAACACTTCTTCACCTCAACGAACGCCCTATTATTACTCGTGTTACTACTGGTTTAGAGCCTGTCAGAAATACAATGATAGGAACAACGGCAAGTATCCAAAAAGAATCAGGGTTTTTGACAAGAATGGTTGATGCAATTCCAGGGCTTGATACAAAAGAAAAATCGACATTTACTTTTAGAGGAGAATATGCACAGCTAATTCCAGGAGAAAATAATGTAATTAAACGAAATGGTGGAGAAGCAGCTTCGTATGTAGATGATTTTGAAAGTAGTGAGATTCCGTACGACCTTACTCGCCAACCCTTGACATGGAAGCTAGGAAGTACGCCTCAACTTTTCCGTCCAGAAACAGGTTTTGATGGTCTGAATTATTCTTATAAAAGAGCGAAATTATCGTGGCATACAGTTGATGTAACTGCATTTTTTGTAAGTGGAATTACAAATCAAGTTCCTGATAATATTACAGACGAAGACAAGCAAAACCATTATGTTCGTCAAGTAGAGTTTAATGAAATTTTTCAACAGCGTGATAACCAGCAAATCAATCCACCAGAGACTACTTTTGATTTGGCATATTATCCGTCTTATCCAGGGCAATATAATTACAATCCAGAGCTAAATGTAGATGGAACGCTTCGCAATCCTAGAGAAAATTTTGCTTCCATTACGAAAGGAATTACTTATAATGTCGATTTCGATAATATAAATATTCAATACATTGAGTTTTGGCTAATGGACCCATTCATTCAAGGACAAAACGGACGTGTCGAAACACCAGATGGTGCAGGAGTTTCGAATACAACAGGAGGAAAGTTTTATATTAACTTAGGAAATATTTCAGAAGACGTAATTCCAGACAGAAGACATGGCTTTGAAAATGGTTTGCCAGTTACTGATGCAGATTTGAATGATGTAGAGGAAACGGAATGGGGAAGAGTAACAACACAACAATTTCTGACAGATGCCTTTTCAGCAGAAGATGGAGCAAGAGAAAGACAAGATGTGGGATTAGATGGATTAGATGATGAAGCCGAACGTTTTCAATTTAGAGATTATTTAGCAGCCGTTCAGCCACGATTGAGTGCAACTGCTTTTCAAAGGCTTCAAGCCGACCCATCAAAAGATAATTTTAGGTATTATTTGGGTGGAGACCAAGACGATGCAAACCGAAAAATCTTAGGTCGTTATTTTGATTTTAATGGAATGGAAGGAAACTCACCTGAAAATGCAGGAACAGCTTCTGCCACAACATTACCAGATAATGAAGATTTGAACCGTGATAATACACTTTCAGATTTGGATGGCTATTATCAATACGAATTGGATTTAAGACCAAATCAATTGGAGAATAATAGATATGTTGTTGATAAAGTAACTGTTGATAGAAATGGCGACCAAGTAAATTGGTATCAATTCCGTATTCCGATTCGTGAATTTGACGACAAAATTGGAAGTATTGATGGCTTTAAGTCTATTCGTTTTATTCGTCTTTTTATGACGGATTGGGAACAGCCTGTCGTTATGCGTATGGCACATTTTCAGTTTGTGGGAGCGCAATGGAGACCTTATTTTGCTTCTTTGCAAGATGAAGGGTTGAGCCGTCCTGTTGAGCCTTATGACCCCAATTTTGTTATTTCTACTGTAAATATTGAAGAAAATGGAAGTGATGCAGGAGCAAGTTCGAATGGTATTTCGTACTCTGTCCCTCCTAATTTTCAGCGTGATACAGACCCAACATCAATTACTCAAGCAAGGTTAAATGAGCAATCCTTACAGCTTTGTGTAGAAGATTTGCAAGATGGAGATAGCCGTGCAGCCTTTAAAAATATTATTTATGATTTTGTTTTTTATAAGCGAATCAAAATGTTTTTACACGCCAATAGTGCAACAGCTCAAAATGGAGAAGTAACAGCATTTTTACGTTTGGGAACAGATTTTAAAGAAAATTATTATGAAATAGAAGTTCCTCTAACCATGTCGGCAGCAGGTTCATCATTGCCTAATCAAATTTGGCTACAAGAAAACGAAATTGATTTGCCTTTTGATGCACTTTACGATACCAAAACAGAAAGAAATGCAAGTGGACTTAGTGTCAGAGTTCCATATGAACGGATTTTTGAAAAGTATAAACTGCGTGTGGTCGGAAACCCTGATTTGAGTAGTGTGCAGCTTATTATGATAGGAGTTCGGAATCCAAAAACAACAGATGAACAGCCAAAATCAGTCTGTGTGTGGGCAAACGAACTTCGTGTAACCGATTTTAATTTAGAAGGTGGTTGGGCGACAAACCTACAACTTCAAACACAACTTGCAGATTTTGCTACCGTAAATGCAGCTTTACGTTATAGTACGCCATTTTTTGGAGGAATACAAGACCGAATTTCTGACCGAACGAGAGAAACCAGTTTGTTTTATGATGTTTCGGCAGCTACACAATTAGATAAAATATTTCTGAATCGTTTAGGAATTTCTTTGCCTTTATTTGTAGGTTACGAACAGACTAGAATAACGCCACTTTTCAATCCTCTTGACCCAGATATTAGATTAGAACGCTCACTTGAAACTTCCTTTGACAATGAAGACGCAAGGCAAGACTATAGAAATTTAGTTCAAGACAGACTTACAAGACGAAGTATAAATCTTACCAATATTCGAAAACAGCGAGTAAATCCAGATGCAAAAGAAGACTTCTGGGACATCGAAAACTTTGCTGCTTCGGTTTCATATACAGATTCGAAACGAACAAATATTAGACTTGCTACCGACGAGCTACGAGAAACTAAAGTAGGTTTGGTATATAATTATGGATTTGATGTAAAACCATTTGAGCCATTTAAGAAAAATGAATTATTGAATGCGCCTTATCTCAAATTTATTAGAGATTTTAATTTCAATTATCTACCAAATAATATCACAGTAGCAGGACAAGTAAATCGTCGTTTCTTAAAAACACAATATCGAAATGCTCAACTCACTACTGATGGTGTTTTGCCATTCTTTCAAAAGTCATTTTTCTTTGATAGAAATTATACCGTTCAATGGAATTTTACAAAGAGTTTGTTAGCTGATTATAATGCTACGGCTTCGGCTATTATTGATGAACCAGCAGGAGAACTCAATACACAAGAAAAACGAGATTCTGTTTGGTCGAATGTGCAAGATTTAGGGCGTATGAAATTCTTCTCACAAGCAACTACTTTGAATTACCGTGTTCCTTTAGATAAATTTCCAGCAATAGATTTCTTGAATGCTGATATTCGTCGTTCGTCTAATTATACATGGACTGCCAATGCTGTCGGAGTTGCTGATACACTTGGTAATATGGCAAGAAGTAGTAGTCAGTTTTTGGTAAATGGACAAATTGATATGCAAAAACTGTATAACAAAAGTCCTTATTTGAGAGAAGTAACTGCGCCAAAACGAAAAGGAAGAAACAATCAGAATAATGCCACTTCTCGCCCTACGGCATCGCCAAAACAAAAGCGTTTGGAATACAGAATTAAGAAGTCTAGAGATAAAAAAGCTAGAAAAAATAAAGTCAGAAATATTAAACTAGATAGATTAGTAGATTCTGTCTTAGTAGATTCTGTTATGATTGCTCAAATTGATTCCACTAAAGAGGAAAAAATCAATGAAAAATATGATAAGAAAGTTGCCAAGCTAGACAAAAGACAGCAACGCATTGAAGAAAAACTGAAAGCAGAAAAAGAAAAACAGAAAGGTAAAAAAGGAGGTTCTTCTGGTGGAGGGGCAGCCGAGGGAGCTGTTAAAGCACTGCTTTCTGTCAAGCGAATAACCTTTAATTATTCCATCAATGGAAATACGATGCTTCCAAATCTTTTGACAACACCAACTTACTTAGGACTAGACCAAAACTTTGCAGCCCCTGGATTGCCGTTTGTTTTGGGAAGTCAGAGTAGAGATAACATTTTGGATATGGCAAATAATGGCTATTTATCAAGGTCGGCAGCACAGACAAATCCGATTGTTCAAGACCAATCCAAAACGCTAAGTTTGCGAATAGATATAGAGCCATTAAAGGACTTTCAGTTACAGGTAGAAGGACAACGAACGCAAGGCGCAAATTATTCAGAAGTGCTGCGTTACGACCCTTTTACAGATGATTATATTTCAGAAACTGCTGTAAGAACAGGTAATTATAATATTTCGTATTTTAGTTTATCAACTGCTTTTACAAGTGATGATGAGTTTGGAAATTCTCCTTTGTTTGATGATTTTATTGCAAATAGAGCAACCGTAAAAAGTGCTTTAGATGCCGAAAATGCAGCAGGAGATTATGATATTGGTTCGCAAGATGTTTTGATTCCTTCGTTCTTGTCTGCTTATTCAGGTAGAAGTACGACCTCCGAATTTCCACGTATTCCGTTACCAAATTGGCGTTTGACTTATAATGGTCTTACCAATTTAGCGATATTCAAAGACCGTTTCCGTTCTATTAGCATTACACATGGCTATCAATCTACGTATGCTGTGGGTAGTTATACGTCTTCACTTTTATATGATTTCTCTTATCTGAATTTGGGAATAACAGAATATAATGTTCCTTTAGCAGACCTCATTGACCCAGAAACTGGAAACTTACAGCCTGTTTTTGTCGTCAATCAAGTGAGTATTACGGAGCGTTTTAGTCCACTTATCGGAATTAATATTCGTACAAATAATGATATTACCTTCCGTTTCAATTTCAATAAAGACCGTACACTTTTACTGAATCTTTCCAACTCACAACTTGCCGAGCAGAAAAATAATGATTTTGTTTTTGATGTTGGCTTTGTTAGAAAAGGCGTAAAAATTCCATTTACCGATGTAGTTTTGAAAAATGATTTGACGTTCCGTTGTGCCGTAACACTTAGAGATACAAAAGTGATTCAGCGTAAAATAGATACTGACGGAACACAAGACAGCGATTTTACAGGTGGTAATTTCAATTTACAGTTCAAACCAACACTTGCCTACATGGTCAATCAGCGTGTGAATTTGACTGCTTATTTTGATAGAGCTATCAACCGTCCACGACTGAGTAATTCATTTCCAAGATATAATACTGCTTTTGGTGTGCAGGTAAGGTTTAATTTGGCGCAGTAGGTTTTTGTTTGTTTTCGTGTTCTGTGGTACACAGAACACGAAAAATAAAACTTTACAATATAAATGAACTATTTTTAAGTAAGAAAATGAATGATTCAGATAAAGATAGAATTCTAAACTTTTTATTAGGCAATGAAAGTATTTCAGAATTCGAACATTGGCTTTATAACACATCTGATTTAGAATCAAGAATTGGAAATGAGTTATACTTCGATTTAATAGACTTTAATTATCAAAGTAATGACATAATTCATAGGCTAAAGAAAACTATCATAGACAAGTATATAACAGACGAAGAGTTCAAAACTTTTAAATACTATTCTATACTGAAAAAGGCTGGATGGCTTGAAGGAAGAAAAATTGAAGTGAAAAAGACAGGTTTTCCTGAAACTATTAATGTGAAACACGCTATCAAAATAATTGAAGAATTTGGAGGTTTGAGTTTCCCTTCAATAAATGAAGTTGATTATTGGATTCCTAGTTCAGTAGACTTTTCGGAGTCACTTAGTATAGAAGATATGAGTGAGTATGGAGTAAATAAGAATCTAATCTGTTTTGCCTCAGCTGATGATCTGAATGTAAACCTGTATGTTGATGAAAGTAATAAATTCTACCAATTAGATAATATTGCAAGTGTAAATTTATATGAATATAAAGGATATAATTTTGAGGAAATGATGAGGTCTCTTTTAGGAATTGAAGATAATATAGATAATTTTCGAATAATTGGAAGAAAATATCAAGAACCTTAATTTGAAGGGACTTAATCAATTCCTTTCTGTATTTTGTGGCACACAGAACACTCATACCAAAATATCAACACCATAAATAAACAGAAATGAATATGTTTCATCGTCCTAGAAAATCAAAAATGGTTTTGGATGAAGTTTATTTTTGGACACATATGATAAAGTAATTTTTTCTTTCCCTAAACGACGGCTTCACGCCTCGTTTACGGTTCGTATTTCTTATCTTCAACCGTCGTTTAGGCTTATAGCCGTAAACGAGGATTTATCTTCTTAAACTACGGTTTCACGTCTGTTTTATGGTTAATCAAACCAAATTATGAAAATACTAAGTTTTTGTGCGATGATAGTTTTCCTGTTGTCTTCATTAAATTTCTGCCTAAATAAGCAGCCTTTATCTTATCAAAAACTCTCAAAAAAAATCACTCAAACAGATAAAGTCTTAGATTCCTTAACTTTATGGGCTACCTATTATTACATTCCAACTATTGAGTACAAAGAAAACGGCATTGATTTTTTAGATAAAAATAAGAAACCTTTAGGTATAAAAGTAGATTCTTGTGATTGGTGCAAGGCGTGTATAGAAGGCACAGTAAAAGTCCGAAAAGATGGAAAAATCATTACACTAAATTATGAAACTCGTTCGGATTCCTTACAATATGATTGTAGAAAGTGTGAAAAATATAAAGATTATACAGGCTATGAAAAAACTGGACAAGTATTGTGGAGCAAAACAGACAGAGGTGCAAAAGGAGTGCAAGAATATAGGTTAGTTCCCTTCAAGTCAATTGCTGTCGATAGTGCAGTTATTCCTTATGGCAGTACATTATTTATTCCACAAGCAAAAGGTATAGAATATACAGGTACAGATAAATCTAAAAAAATACACGATGGATATTTTTTTGCAGCCGATGCTGGTAGCAAAATCAAAGGAAATCATATAGATATTTTTATCGGAACAGCTACTGAAAGTCCTTTCTCTTTTATAAAGTCAGATAGTTTGGGTACGTTTAAAGCTTATTTTATTAGTGACTCAGTAGCTCAAGAAAAATTATTGCAAATTCATAAATAACTTATGAATCAATTTTAATTAGTAAAATCTAAAAAAGATGTTGAAAACAAAAAAGTCATTTCCAAAAATAGAAAATGACTTTTATATAACGTAAACTACAAATCAATTAATTACAGTCATATTCATAAGTAGTTTCGTTATTAATTTGGTTGCCTGTTGAATCAAAACTCTGAGTAGATGCTATCAAACCACCTTCTATTGTATTTACAGAGCGACTAGTAAATATTCCATCTGTTTCTATAAGGGTACTTTTTAAGGTACAATTCTCAAAAGTTTTTGTCGTTTTTTCTACTCCAAGTCCTTGTCCTCTAAGGTTTTCGTATGTTTTGATTTTCCACTCTCCTTCTGCTGTGTAATCAGAAAATGTAGTAAGGGAAGTTAGGATATTTCGTTGATAGTCTGATTCTTTTATTAAGTTTCCATTTAAATCATACTCCAGTTCTTTATGAGCAACTATTTCATCTTGTAAATTATAAAAATCTTGTCGTATAGGCTTATCTAATGTTTCATAAGAGTATAAACTGTATGCAACTATGTCATTATTATTACCATAACTGGTGCTTTTTATTACTCGTTCTGGAATGGAAGTATCGTACTCGTATGTAATTTTTGAGTTGTTCGAACCTCCATTGAATGTATTGGTAGTAAAAGTTTCAATCAGACGAGCTTGATTATCATATCGATTCGTTACTCTTATAGAAGTATTACTGACAAGAATATCCCAATAAGTTTCGGAAAGCAATTTTTTACCTCCTTCTATAACATAGCTTTGACTGATAATTTGCTGTTCTATTCCGTTTTCAGCGTAGGTTGTTTTGGTTAGAGAACAATCTGTTCTTCCACAGGGAGAGTGATCTTCTTCATTTTTACAAGATGAAACGAACAATAATAAAAATAAACCTAAAACAAAAAAAATATATTTTTTCTTTGAATAATTCATAGAAATAAAGTTGAGTTAATTAATAATTAAAAAATATAAAACTATGTAAATTTATTTCATTGAATTTTTTATACTCTCACTTATTTTAAAGTGTAATAACGTATTTTCTGATAGTTATTGTATCTGAAAGTAAAATAATTATATATTCTATTTACTCTTTATTCAACTTCTGAATAACTTTTATATTCGGATTAATAGCAGTAATAGAAACTTCTTTTTCTCCTTCCAAAATATAAAATAAATAAGAACTATTCTGACCTACTACATAAACATCTTTTTTAAAGTCATTTATAAAAGTAACACGATGATTGATTTTGAGGTCTTGATTTTTTATTCTCTTTCGTACACTTGTTCCTCTACCAATTCCTAGTCCTACAAACATACAAAATATGAAAAACAGCATAAACGGTAGTCCTTTATTTTTCTTTATTGATTCTATGGTTTTATCTGACTTTTCTACACTTTTTGAAATACTATACCATTTCTTGTTTCTGTATTTCTTATGAAACTTTGGCATAAATACATTGATATAAAAATGAGAAAATATAATTACGCCGACAAAGAAAATAAATAATAACCAACTTTGAGTGAGAATATTTACAGGACTCAAAAGAATATCTGAAATAGCTGAATAGTTTAGAATATCGACATCTAAAAACCTAAAGTAAATCACATCACTAATTATTCCTAACACAATCAAATAGATATAGCCAAGTGATAAATATTCTTGTAAAGTGAGTTTTTCTTTGAACATAGTTTTTAAAGTAAAGGTAAGTTTTATTAATCAAAAGTAAATATAAAAACCCTAATCTTCTGCTTTTTGGCAAGAATACTAGGGTTTTTTGTAAATGTTATGAAGTAGTATTTTTTAGAGTTTATTTATCCAAATATTTTGCATAGGTACTCAAATCTTTATCTCCTCTTCCTGAGAGATTAATAATAACTACTTTTTTATCAAAATCTTTATCATCTTCTTTCAAGTTATTCAAAACAGCTAATGCATGAGCTGATTCTATGGCTGGAATAATTCCTTCCAAAAGAGCTAATTCTTTACCTGCACTCATCGCTTCATCATCTGTAACTGAATAAAATATTGCTCTTTTGCTATCTGCCAAATAGGCATGTAAAGCTCCAATACCGGGGTAATCCAAACCTGCCGAAATAGAATAAGGCTCTACTACTTGTCCGTCATTAGTTTGCATCAAAAGCGTTTTACTTCCGTGCAATACTCCTAATGTTCCACAAGCGATTGTTGCAGCTGTTTCGCCACTAGAAATACCCATTCCTGCTGCTTCTGCACCAATCAGTTGAACATCTTTTTCATCAATATAATGATAAAATGCACCTGCTGCGTTGCTTCCACCACCCACACAAGCAATTACATAATCTGGGTTTGGTGTACCCTCTTTTTCTGTAAGCTGGTTTCTCATCTCTTCACTAATCACAGATTGAAACCAAGCCACCATTTCTGGATAAGGATGAGGACCAACTACAGAACCAATAATATAATGCGTATCAACAGGATTATTTATCCAATAGCGCATCGCTTCGTTGGTTGCATCTTTTAATGTTTTACTTCCTGATGTAGCTGGACGAACTTCTGCACCGAGCATTTTCATTCGCTGTACGTTTGGCTGTTGTCTTTCAATATCTATTTCACCCATAAAAACAATACATTCCATTCCCATCAGAGCGCAAACGGTTGCTGTTGCTACTCCGTGCTGTCCTGCACCTGTTTCGGCTACAATTTTATTTTTGCTTAACTTTTTTGCTAAAAGAACTTGTCCGACAGTATTATTTACCTTGTGTGCGCCTGTGTGATTGAGATCTTCACGTTTTAAATAAATTTTTGCGCCATATTTTTGAGATAAACGATTGGCAAGGTAAAGAGGTGTAGGTCTGCCTACATAATCCCTTAATAAATGTTGAAATTCCTTTTTAAATTCTTCATCGTTTTGTAAAGCATAATAGGCTTTTTCGATTTCTTCAATATTTGGATACAACATTTCTGGAATATATGCACCTCCAAATTGCCCATAATATCCCTTTTCGTCAGCAATTTTAGAGCGTAAAACTGTTTTTTGTATGCCTTGAGGTTCTGACTTCTTTATGAGTGCTTCTGTTTGATTTATCATTATATGAGTATATTCTTAGGTAGAAAGTAGTTTTGATTAAAGTATATTGTCTTCCTAATTTTATATTGAATAGTATTTGATGTTAAATAGAATATCTATTCAGACCTAAATTTACAAACTATTCTTTAGATTGTCTTCTTTTATAATCTATCTGTACTCAAATTATGTTTTGTAAGAATAGAATAAAAGCTAACAAGTACGTGGTTCTAGTTTGGCGTTAGCTTTAATTTTTTTAATTGCTAGTAAACTTATTATCTATTCCTCTTCTGTAATTTCCTTTGTCTGTTTTTCCTTTTGACGAATTTCTTCAACTAATTCTTCTATAATTAGGGGATAATAAAGATGCTCTAGAGCGTGGATTTTGTGGGCTAGTATTTCGGCTGTATCTTTTGGTTCTATATTTACTTTTTCTTGAAAAATAATCTGTCCTTCATCATATTTTTCATTTACCATATGAATTGTAATACCTGATTGTGTTTCCTTATTTTCTATGACAGCTTTATGTACGTTATCTCCATACATTCCTTTTCCTCCATATTTGGGAAGAAGAGCAGGGTGAATATTGACTATCTTATTAGGAAAAGTAGTTACAAAGTTGGAAGGAATTAGCCACATAAAACCAGCTAAAATAATCAAATCAATTTCTTTACACTTCAAAAAATTGAGTACACTTTCCGTTTTATAGAGTTCATTCTTTTCAAAAACAGCTACCTCTACGCCTAACCTTTTGGCTCTTTCAATAACAAAAGCATTTGCATTATTAGACAATACTACAAAAGAAACATCTTTTTGTAATTTGAAATGTTCGATAATTTTTGCAGCATTTGAGCCATTACCTGAAGCAAAAATAGCAATTTGAATCATAAAAAATATAAGTGCAAACGAATGTAAAGTTACTCAATAAATCGTTTTATGTTTAGAAATTGAAATCAATTAATTTAAGGTATAAGTTGTAGGTATTTTATGTAATCTGAATAAGAATAATTTTTTGTCAAAATATTTTATCATTTGAATAGCTTGGCTTACTTTATTGGTTACGAATAGAAAGTATTTTTTGTTTGATTATTAAATCACAAAACTATAAAAATATACTCAAGGGATATTATTTTAATAGACTAGACTGCTTCATAAAAAACAGCAAAAAAAAAGCCTTGTAGAAAACTCCACAAGACTTTTTTGATAAATGGCGGTCTGGACGGGACTCGAACCCGCGACCCCATGCGTGACAGGCATGTATTCTAACCAACTGAACTACCAAACCATTTTTTGACTTTACTTTCTGAGTATTGAAAAATATTCAAGATAAAATAAGATTTTTAAAAAAACATTCTAAATTAGCGGTCTGGACGGGACTCGAACCCGCGACCCCATGCGTGACAGGCATGTATTCTAACCAACTGAACTACCAAACCGTTTTTTTCTACTTATCAGAATATTTTTTCTTAATTAAGATTCAAATATACGAACTTGGTTTTGAAAAAAAAAGTTCATTCGAAATTAAAATTAAAAATATTTTTCTTGTTTTATTTTTTGTTATTCTTTCAAGAATTGTCAAAAACACCTCGTTCTTTTTCGTAAGTGCGATGCAAAGGTAAGATAGTATTTTTGATTTTACAAGCTATTGATACAAAAAAAAACGTTTTTTTGATAAATTTAAAGCCATTTTGATAGAAGGTGTTGATAATCAATAAATTATAATTTGTTTTTTTCTGAAAAAAATAATACTTGTTTTAAATTGCTTTCAAGCTCATGTCTAAACTTTGATATGAATGCGTAAGCGCACCGACAGAAATTGAATCTACACCTGTTTTTGAAATATCACTTACAGTTTCTAGAGTAATTCCACCAGAAGCTTCACTCATTATTTTTTTATTTGAAGTAGCATTAAAATTAGTAATTAATGAAACAGCTTCTTTCATCATTTCATTTGTCATATTATCTAACATCAAGAAATCTATTGGCTCTCCTTTTTTACTTACTTCCAAAACTTGTTTTACCTCCTCTAAGTTTCTAGTCTCTACTTCTATTTTTAAATTTTTGTTATTTGTTTTACAGTATTTTTGAGCTGATTGTATTGCTTTTTCTATTCCTCCAGCGTAATCTACATGATTATCTTTGAGCATTATCATATCAAAAAGACCATAGCGATGGTTTGTTCCTCCTCCAATTTTGACAGCCCATTTTTCAGTAATTCTAGAGTTAGGAGTAGTTTTGCGAGTATCTAAAATCTTAGTGTTTGTTCCTTCTATGGCTTCTACAAATTGATTTGTAAGTGTAGCAATTCCACTCATTCTTTGCATACAATTCAAAACTAATCGCTCTGCTGTTAGGATAGATTGAGCATTACCTTCTACAATAAAAGCAATATCACCATGTTTTATTTTATCTCCATCGTTTAAAAAAATATTTAACTTGAGATTTTTATCTACTTTTGCAAAAATAAGTTTTGCAAGTTCTACTCCTGCCAAAACTCCATCTCCCTTTATAAGTAAGTGTGCCTTTTTTTGTGCATCAGAAGGAACAGAAGAGAGAGTAGAATGGTCGCCGTCTGCTATATCTTCTTTAAGAGCGAGGGTTATAAATTGGTCTAGAGAATCTGGGGTAAGGTAATTGTACACTTTTAAAGAGGTTTTGTGATAATGAAAGTTTTGATAAAGAAGTAACTTCGTGTATTTTTTACACAAATAAAACTATTTTTATTGAAATAATCAAAAAAACAGGCTTGAATTAATTTTAGAAAAAGAACACTTTATAGATAGTTAATTATTTAGTATTATATTTATAAGGTTTTTTCTGAAAGAATTTTTGAGAAAAAAAATAAAATTTAGAAAAAAATAAAATCATTTAAGGTTTTTGTTCGTTTTAAAAATAGAGTTTTCTTTGAGAAACCTTTTACTTTTACTTAATAATTTTGTTAGCTTAGTGATTAGATTATTTTATAGCATTTAATTTTACGTTCATGAAAACATTTACATTTTCTTCCATAGTATCCAAAGTATCAAAAAAAATTATAGGTACACTTGCTTTTTGTGCCTTTTTTGGTGTGGGAGGAGATTCTGTATTTGCACAAAATAATTTGCATGTAAAACTTCCTTACGACCCTAATAATAATCCTGCAATTTGGGCGCAATTACAAAAAAATCCTTTAGATTCTTTGCTGTGGCAAAAGTATATGCATAGACAATGGACAGAAATGCCTTTGAAGCAGCGTTTGCAAGTAAAATTATGGATTCAAGAAATGTGGCTAAATAAATTGAATGGAAACACAAATGAATTATTAGTAACTACAAAGACTGAAAAAAAATCTGAAAAAATAGAACCTAAAAAGATAGAGAATACAACGACTGCTCAAGTTACAAAGTCTGAAAATACAGTCGCAACAAAAAAAGAAGAAGTTCAAAATACTATAACTGTTCCTAAAGAAGAAGCAAAAGAAATAGCAACTTCTACGAAATCGCTCAGTAAATCTCAAAAGATAAATGAACTATTAGCAAAACCAGAAGTAAAAAGTTTTATAAATGATTTGGAAGAATCATTTTTGGCAGAATCGACAGAGATGGAAGAATTAAAAGAAAATTTATATGAAAATTTTTTTATTTTAGAAGCTGTTTTGGCAGATGAGTTTGAAGCATTGGGAGCTGATTATGTTTTTTATAAACAAAAATACCCAAAAGGAAATTATAGCGAATCTCGCTGGATGATGGAAAAAGAACAAGAACTCAAAAAACTCAAAACCAAAAAACTGGAAGAAGTTAAACAGGCTTTCTTAGAACGACAAATCAATTAGACTACACCAAAACGACTTAAATAGTGCAATTTATTAAAGGAATAATTATTTTTTGAATTATTTTTTCATTCAAAATGATACTTAAGTAGCTGATTTTCACATAAATAACTATTTTTAAAGATATTACATAAAAATAATGCAAATGTGCAAAATAGAGTAGCAAAACAGGATTCTACACAAAATACTTTGTTTGCTTAACTTTTCGCTCTATTTTCTCACATGGACGTTTTTACCTCTTTATTGTTTTATCAAAAACATTCTGTACTTTTATAGTTGTATAGAAAATCCTTCTGTATTTTTCTATATAAACAAACTAATCTATCCTAAATCTATCATTTTTTATATTTTACTATTATGCTTATATCTAAACATACTTTATGTTCTAATTTTAATGTTTTTTCAAGGTTTATGTTCTCTTTTACATTTTTAGTTTTGCTATTTTTGGTAGGAGCAGTAGATGCTCAAAATGCAGAGCAAGACCCAATGAATAAGCCCGATATATGGCAAAAACTCCAGCATAATCCTAATGACCAAGTTCTTTGGGAAACTTATTTAGGAAAAAAAATACAAGATTTTACGGATGAAGATAATGATAAAGTAGCTACTTGGCAAGAGCAGTTAATGGTCTTACAGTCTGAACATGCAGATGTAGTGATTACTTCGAAAGCAGATACTGATGCTGCAGATGAGGAAATACTGAGAGATATGCAAGTTAGTGATTGGCAAAATTTGGAAGAAGTAGTAATGAGTACAGGCTCAGAAATACAAGAAATGCGTCAGAATGTAGATGCTAATTTTGCCCTTTTAGAAGATTTGTATTCAGAATCTTTTGAAGAACAAGGATTAGAATATATTAGTTACAGTGAGGCACATCCAGATGGAAAATATTCAAAGACAGCTTGGATAGAAGCACAAGAAAATAAATTGCGTGAAGCAAAGATGGAAGAGTTACAGGCGTTACGTAGGCAAGTTAAAAAGAATTAATTATTTTGTTTACACTTACTTTGTTTCTTAATCATTTGATAATATTTGAAACAAAAAGAGTTAATAAATAGTAGTAGTGATGCATAGTAAAGTTGAAAGACTTAATTTTGCATACCTGCTAATAATAAGAGTAAAAGGTATTGTATTAATTTTAAATTAATAACTCAAATACTGCTTATTTTTTAAGTTAGTGATAGGTAAATTTGGTGATTCAAAAACATCGGTAATCTTTTACCGATGTTTTTTTTGTTCAAACTTTATACTTCCAAGAACTTCAAAATCTCCTTATAAACTAAATCTAATTCTTCATTTGTGATAATATAAGGAGGAATCATATAAATAACATTTCCCAAGGGGCGAAGCAAAATATTTCTATCTAAGAAATAATTGTAAATATTCTTGCGCCATTCATTGAAATAAGAAGTCTGTTCTTCTGTTTTGAGTTCTAAAGCGAAAATTGTCCCACAAGTTCGAACTTCTAAAACTCGGTTTTCTAATTCTTTATTTGAATTTATTTGTTTTGCAAAGTGAAGGTGTTTTTCTGCGATTCGTTTTCTGTTTTGAAAACACTCATCACTCAATAAAATCTCTAAACTAGCATTGGCAGCAGCACAAGCAATTGGATTCCCTGTATAAGAATGACCGTGAAAGAAAGTTTTTAAAATATCATTGTCATAAAAAGGTTGTGCAACTTCTTTTGTGCAAAGCGTAACAGCCAAAGGCAAAAAACCACCAGTAATTCCTTTCGAAAGACAAATCAAATCAGGTTTTTCTTCTAAATATCCAGAGGCAAAAAGATGATCTGTTCTGCCAAAACCTGTCATTATTTCATCAGCAATACAAAATGTATTTTTATTGTGAGCTAATTTGATAAGCTCGTCTAAATGTTTGGGAGAATAAGTTTGCATTCCTCCTGCACCTTGAATAATTGGCTCAAAAATGAAAGCAGCCACTTCTTCATTTTCCAAAATACGTGTAAATCTTTCTTTTACTTCTGACCAATTTTTTTGTGTTGGGCGTGGAATAAACTCTACATCAAAAAGCATAGAATTAAAAGGCGCATTGAATGGTGTTCGCTCACAAACAGCCATTGCCCCAAACGTATCTCCATGATAAGCTCCTTCTATAGCAATTATTTTGGTTCTGGTCGCATTCTTATTTCTGTTATGGAAATGTTGCAAACAAATCTTTAAAGCAACTTCAATAGCTGTTGAACCATCATCTGAAAAAAAGACTTTATTCATTGAAGGTAACAAATCTATTAGGCTTTGAGCTAATTTTTCGGCTGGTTGATGTGTGAAACCTGCAAAAATAACGTGTTCCAAACTGTGGGCTTGTTCTGAAATAGCCGTTGCAATTTTTTTGTTTGCGTGTCCGTGGATATTTACCCACCACGAAGAAACAGCATCAAGAATTTTGCGCTCATCTTTTGTATAAATATAAACTCCGTCTGCTTTTACAATTTCTAAAGGGTCGTAGCCTTCAGCAAGTGGTGTGAAAGGATGCCAAATATTTTGATTCATTGATTTAGTAATTTTTGTTTTTACACAAAACTACTCATACTCTTTCATAAATGCGATATAAATATAAAATCAAATTGTACGATTTAAAATTTTAGACTATTTTTAATCTGATTTTAGATTGAACCTAAGTTAGAATAAAACGACACAAAAATACTGACCAATGATTTTCATAAATTACTATGTTTGCCGTTACGATGACCAACAACTCATACACGCACAGAAGTCAATCACTTTTCCAAAACTTCATTGACTAGCCCATCAAAAACATATAAAAAATGAATCAAGAGGAAATCAGAGAGGAACACGAATACATAGGTTTTTTCACAGTTACTATTTTGAAATGGCAAAGATTGCTTAAACTTCATAAATACAAACAGATTATTTTAGATAGTTTGAAGTATTTGGTAGAACAGAAAAAAATAAAGGTCTATGCTTTTGTGATTATGCCAAATCATATTCATTTGCTTTGGAAAATAAACGAACCTTATCTTTTAGAAGATGTGCAACGAGATTTTTTGAAGTTTACAGGACAAGCTATGTATCGTAATTTGCTCAAAAATCATAAAGAGGTATTAGCTCTTTTTAGAGTAGATTTAAAAGATAGAAAATATCAATTTTGGAAACGTAACTCTCTCACTACTTTTTTGTACTACCGAAAAACAATAGAACAAAAACTAGATTATATTCATAACAATCCAGTACAAGGAATATGGGAATTAGCAGAATCATTAGACAAATATCCGTACAGTTCATATAATTTCTATGAATTTGATGATACAACTACCTATCCTTTTCTAACGCATTATATGGAAGAATTTGAATAAAAGTCTGTTTTTTTTGATTTCAGCTTTTTGGTTGTGTGGGAAGTTAGTAGATTTGTGGGGTATGTTTGTTGTTGGTCATCGTAACGGCAAGCCGAAACTAAAGACCAACAACGGCTTTTTTTTAATGTTTTGGGATTTTTGGAAGACCAACAAGAACGCAGAGTTAAAAATGCTGTAAAAGAATTGAATTTAGGTAGTGATGACATGAAAACCAAAACATTTAATTTTAAACAATAATGATTATTCTATTTGATTAATATGGAAATTTTAAAATACGATAATAGTAATTTAACTAATGCGAGGATATTCGTTTCTTTTTTAAAGAATGATAGAATTTCATACTATTGGACGATTGAAGTCGGTAACGATGTAAACACTTTTATCTGTCTTGACTTTTTAGAAATTGAAGGTATATACCTACCAGCTCAATTAGAAAGGAAAATTGTTATTCAAAATAGGGAGGAAGAGTTAATCTTACATACTATAATAATAGACAATTCTGGAAATAAAGTTTTTTCATCTATGTCAATTGAATTTTTACTATTTGATAGTGTAAAACAAGAGTTTAAATTAAATTTTTTACTAAAAAAACTAGATTTAGAAGTTAGTTTTAATGGTATTGTTTCTTTTAGTGGTTTCTTCTTACATAATTTCGATAAACAATCTGCTATTTTTTTTTCTAAAAAATTAGATATAAGTGGGAATTTAAAAGAATTATTGAATAAAGATAACAGAAGATTATATTACCATTTATCCCAGCTGTAGCCCCCGTTGCACGTAGTGTTCCAAAAAAATAGTAGTTGTTAAGCCCCAGTTGGGCTTAGAATGAAAAAATAAAATTGTTAAGCGTTGTCTATGACTACGATTTATCAGTTCAGCAAATCTTAGATTTGCAAGTCCAGTAGGTATTTTCAGATTTGCGAGTGGTAGTAAGTATTTACTTGATAACATAAATCTGAAGATTTATATAATTGATAGATCTTAGTTATAAACTAAGCTCAACAACTAAACAAGTATTTTAATACTTGCTTTACAGTGTATGAGTTTACTTTTTCTATAAAAAACTGTATCTTTCCAATAAAAAAGTATGAGTGAAAGAGCATACAGTATCAATAATCCTGATGGTATTTATTTTGTTACTTTTTCTGTTGTGAATTGGATAGATATTTTTGTTCGACAAAGGTATAAGGATATTATTGTAGATAGTTTAAAGTATTGCTAAACTAACAAAGGACTAGAGATTTTTGGTTGGTGTCTAATGAGTAGCCATATTCATTTAATTATACGAGCAAAAGAGAGCTATAACTTATCTGATATTTTGCGTGATTTTAAAAAGTTTACTTCTTCTCGTCTTATAAAATCTATTTCAGATAGAGATGAGCCAGAAAGCAGAAGAGAATGGATGTTGTGGATGTTCGAAAGAGCAGCCAAGAAAAATAGTAGAAACACAAATTATCAACTTTGGCAACAAAACAATCACGCAGAAGAACTTTTTAGTGATAAATTTTTGCATCAAAAGCTAAATTATATCCATAATAATCCTGTTGTTGAAGGCATTGTAGAAGAGGCAGACCACTATTTATACAGTAGTGCCAAAAACTATCAAGATGAAAAAGGGTTGATAGAAGTGATTTTTATTTGATTTTTTGTGGGGAGTACGTCGTTTGTGAGGACACAAACAACGGCAAAACGGAGTGTGTTTAAATTTTAGAATTACTTGCAAAGCAATAAAATTAGTCTTACCTTTGCAGTTCTGAAAAAACACATATTTCCTTGCAAAAAGAACGAATTGTATCAAATTCATTTTTTATAAAAAGAAAATCAATTTTTCAGACGTTGCTAAACTTATTAAATTTTATTCTAGCACACTGCTTAAATTCCTCACCTACGATATACTTTTTTATTAGTAAGATAATAGAATTACTACTAGGCTTAGGAGTGTTTGAAGAACAGACTGGCAGAGTTTCAGTTTTGTTCCAATAGACTTTTAGAGAAGAACAGTATTTAAGTGGTCTAAACAGTTTCAAGAAATGCCTACTATTCAACAATTAGTTCGCAAGGGACGCAAAGAAATCATTAAAAAATCGAAATCTCCAGCGTTGGACTCTTGTCCTCAAAAACGTGGAGTTTGTACTCGTGTTTATACGACTACACCAAAGAAACCAAACTCAGCAATGCGTAAGGTATCTAAAGTTCGTTTGTCTAATGGTATTGAAGTAATTGCATACATCCCAGGCGAAGGACACAACCTTCAAGAACACTCAATCGTACTCGTCCGTGGTGGTCGTGTAAAAGATTTACCAGGTGTTCGTTATCATATCGTTCGTGGTGCTTTGGATACCTCTGGAGTTCAAGGTCGTAAGCAATCACGTTCTAAGTATGGCGCAAAACGCCCTAAACCAGGTGCTGCCGACGCTACAAAGAAAAAATAATGTAGTCTGAATTAAGAATTATCAATTACGAATTACGAATTTTTTGTAGTTGAATTATTTCGATGTTCATCATTAATTTTCTTGATTGTTTCCCTTTTATAACTATTTAGAAATATGAATTATTCAAGTTGCTGTTACTGAAATTGCTTTAATTAATGTATAGTTAGAAGTTTAATTTCGTAATTCGTAATTTTCAATTCGTAATTCAATATAAACCCTTGAGATAACTCATGAGAAAGCATAAACCAAAAAAGCGAGATATTCTTCCTGATCCAAAATTTGGAGATACAGTAGTAACTAAGTTTGTAAATAACTTAATGTACTCTGGTAAGAAGAGTTTAGCTTACGAAATCTTCTACGGTGCTTTAGACCGTATTGAAGATAAAATGAAAAAAGATACTCCTGATGTAAATGGATTGGAAATTTTCAAAAAAGCATTGACTAATGTAACACCAGGTGTTGAAGTTAAAAGCCGTCGTGTAGGTGGAGCTACGTTCCAAGTACCGACAGAAGTTCGTCCAGAGCGTAAAATGGCGCTAGGTATGAAATGGCTTATCAATTTCTCTCGTCGTCGTAACGAACGCAACATGACTGACCGTTTGGCTGCCGAATTTATGGCTGCTGCAAAAGGTGAAGGTGCTGCTGTTAAGCGTAAAGACGATACACACCGTATGGCAGAGGCGAACAAAGCGTTCTCTCACTTCCGTTTCTAAACTAATTGATACTTTTGAAGTATCGTTATTTTATCAAAATGGAATTAATGCCATTTACAACTGGTTAAAAATAAAAAATGTAGTAACTTGATTTATTCAGGTTATTACATTTTGTTTATGAAAATAAATTAGGTTGTTCGTATTGATTTTCAATTAGCTTCGCTGCTTTGGCAGGTCGTAATTCGTAATTTACTAATTCGTAATTGATATTAACCATTTGTTAATCAGCTACATCAAGTCTTGAGGATAGTAAATAATTGAAATAAATTTCGTACTTTTGTGCAACTTAATAAAACAGACTTATTTATTCTCACTTGATATAGCAACTTACTAATACATAGAAGTTTTCTATCTCATTATACATTTAGTTTACAATGTCTAAAAAAGACCTAAAATTCCGTCGAAATATTGGCATCATGGCTCACATTGATGCTGGAAAAACAACCACAACAGAGCGTATTCTCTACTACACAGGTATTAGCCACAAAATTGGTGAAGTACATGATGGAGCTGCGACTATGGACTGGATGGAGCAAGAGCAAGAACGTGGTATCACTATTACGTCTGCTGCTACAACAACTAGCTGGAAATATCCTACTGATGATAAGAGTATGGATATTGCTGGTAAAACAAATGAATATCAAATTAACATCATTGATACTCCTGGTCACGTTGATTTTACCGTAGAGGTAGAGCGTTCACTTAGAGTTCTTGATGGTTCTGTTGCTCTTTTCTGTGCAGTTTCTGGGGTTGAGCCTCAATCTGAAACTGTTTGGAGACAAGCAGATAAATATGGAGTTCCTCGTATTTGTTTTGTAAACAAAATGGATAGAGCAGGAGCAGATTTTTTTAGTGCAATCAAAGACATCAAAGCTACTTTAGGTGCAAATGCAGTTCCTCTTCAAATTCCAATTGGAGCAGAAGACAAATTTGTAGGTGTAGTAGATTTGATCGAAAAACGTGCTATCGTATGGGATGATGCTACTCAAGGTATGGCATTCAATACAATCGAAATTCCTGAAGACTTGAAAAACGAAGTAGAGGAATATCGTAACAATCTTTTGGAAGAAGTAGCTGTAATGGATGAAGATTTATTCATGAAATATGATGAAGATCCAGAATCTATCACTCCTGACGAAATCCGTAGAGCAGTACGTAAGGCTGTAATGGCAATGACAATCTTCCCAGTATTCTGTGGTAGTGCGTTTAAAAATAAAGGTGTTCAAGCTGTTCTTGATGCTGCTTGTGCTTACCTTCCTTCTCCTCTTGATTTGCCACCAGTTACTGGTACAAATCCTGATACAGGAGCAGAAGAAGTACGTCAGCCAAATGAAGATGAGCCTTTTACTGCCCTTGCATTTAAGATTGCTACTGACCCATTTGTAGGTCGTCTTTGCTTTATGCGTGTTTATGCAGGTGCTTTGGACGCAGGTTCTTACATCTTGAATAACCGTACAGGTAAAAAAGAGCGTATTTCTCGTTTGATGCAAATGCACTCTAACAAACAAAATCCTATTGATAGAGTAGGTGCTGGTGATATTTGTGCAGGTGTTGGTTTCAAAGAAATCAAAACTGGTGATACACTTACATCAGAAAAAAATCCATTAGTTTTGGAAGAACTTACGTTCCCAGAGCCAGTAATTGGATATGCTATTGAGCCAAAACAACAAGCAGACCAAGACAAACTTGCTTTAGCTATTACCAAACTTGTTGAGGAAGACCCTACGCTTCGTGTAAATACAGACGAAGAAACAGGACAAACTATCATCAGAGGAATGGGAGAGCTTCACCTTGAAATTATCATGGATAGAATGAAGCGTGAGTTTAAAGTAGAAGTAAACCAAGGTGCGCCACAGGTTGCTTATAAAGAGGCTTTCACTAAGAGTGTTGAACACCGTGAAGTTTATAAGAAGCAGTCGGGTGGTAAAGGTAAATTTGCTGATGTTCAGTTTGAAATCGGACCAGCAGAAGAACCAGAAAACCAAAAAGAAGGCGTTCTTGAATTCGTTGATGAGATTAAAGGTGGTGTAATTCCTAAAGAATTCGTTCCTGCAATCAAAAAAGGATTTGAGGAAGCAATGAAAAATGGTGTACTTGCAGGTTTCCCAGTTGTGGGTATGCGTGTACGTGTATTCTTTGGTTCATTCCATAGTGTCGATTCAGATGCTGTTTCTTTTGAAATGGCTGCAAAAATGGGTTACAAAACTGCTGGTAAAAGTGCAGGTGCAAAAATTCTTGAGCCAATTATGGACGTAGAAGTTGTTTGTCCTGAAGAATTTACTGGTTCTGTAATCGGTGACCTCAACCGTCGTCGTGGAATGCCTAAAGGTCAGCAAATGAAAGGTACTGGAGTTGTAATTAAAGCAGATGTTCCTTTGTCAGAACTATTTGGTTATGTTACTTCACTTCGTACAATCACTTCTGGTCGTGGTGCTGCTTCTCTTACTTTTGCTCATTATGCAGAAGTTCCTAACAACGTAGCAGAAAAAGTTATTGCAGATGTTCAAGGCATGAGAGCCAACTAATCTGTCTTAACAGAATCTATATATTTACTATTTCAGTAAAGATTTGGTTTAGATAATAAGGGTTTAGGTATTATGCTTAAATCCTTATTATTTGAATAATGAAAAACAATATGTTTTTATACAAGTCTTTCAAAAAAATCTAACTCCATACAAGGATGTCTCAAAAAATTAGAATCAAACTTAAATCTTACGACCACAATTTGGTTGATAAGTCGGCTGAAAAAATTGTTAAGGCTGTAAAGAATACAGGTGCAGTAGTTAGTGGTCCAATTCCATTGCCTACTAAGAAAGAAAAATTTACTGTACTTAGTTCGCCTCACGTAAACAAGAAAGCTCGTGACCAGTTCCAGCTTTGTACTTACAAACGCCTTATCGATATTCATTCAAGCAGCCCAAAAACGGTTGATGCTTTGATGAAATTAGAATTAGCTTCTGGTGTTGATGTAGAAATTAAAGTGTAATTCTGAATTACATTTGATTTTATAAAAAAGCATTTTCTTACTAAATTTAGGTTTGGTTGGGAAATGCTTTTTTTGTTTTAAATTAAAAAAATAAAATGATTTCAGCAGAAGACCCTATTTTTGAAAGTTTAGAAGGTTGTTATGGAAATTATAATCCGATTCCAAGACTAAAAAAACTGGAAGAAAATAGTGATAATGATGAGTTACGTACAGAAATTCTAGATGAGTTTCTTGATAACCTTTATCATCAAGGTAGTGTGTATTTAGTTTCTTTCTTGACTATTCCTTTATTGATTCGCATAGCTTTAAAATATAAATTTTTTGACGCAAGAATAATTTATTTAGTAGGAATGGTAGAAATTGCTCGTAAAGAAGATGATTTTCAAATTCCTCAAAAATATTTAGCTGATTATGAAAATGAAATAAGAAATATTATGCTTTTAGCATATTTGAATAAAGACTGGGATTATGATTTCACTTTAGTAACTACAAAAACCATTGCTGCTGTGAATGGACAAATAAAATTTGCAAATTCTATAATCTAATGACTCATCAACTTTAATGATGTAAAATTAAAACGAATGACAAAAGCTGAAAGATTTAAAGGCTGTATAATTGGTGGAGCGATTATTCCATAGATTTTATATAAAAGTATCTTCTAACTAAATTTAGATTTGTTTGGGAAATGCTTTTTTTATTAACATCAATATTTTTTAGTAAATTACAGACACATTACTAAAAAATAGAATTATGGAACACAAAACAAATGTCAATTATAATAAAGAATTAATTAGGCTTCAGAGAGAACTCGTCAAACTTCAGTTTTGGGTAAAAGAAAAAGGACTGAAAATAGCTATTATTTTTGAAGGAAGAGATGCAGCAGGAAAAGGAGGAGCAATAAAAAGAATTTCAGAAACGCTAAATCCTCGTTTTTGTAAAATTGTTGCTTTAGACAAACCTAATGAAAGAGAATCTACACAATGGTATTTTCAGCGTTATGTTACTCACTTACCAGCAACAGGAGAAATAGCTTTATTTGATAGAAGTTGGTATAATCGTGCAGGAGTAGAGCGTGTGATGGGTTTCTGTACTGAAGAGGAATATCAAGAGTTTTTGCGTTCGTGTCCAGAATTTGAAAATATGCTGATTCGTTCGGGTATTATTTTAATAAAATATTGGTTTTCAGTCAGCGCAGAAAAACAAAAAGAACGTTTTGAAGAGCGAACTGAAACACCTAGGAAAAGGTGGAAACTTAGTGGAATGGATTTGAAAGGTAGAGAAAAATGGCACGAATACTCAAAAGCAAAAGATGTTATGTTTGCCCACACTGATACAAAAACTTCACCTTGGAATGTCATTGATTCTGACCACAAAAAATCTGCTCGTCTGAATTGTATTGCTCACATTTTAAGTCAGATAGAATATGAAGATGTATTACCAAAAGCTGTTTCTATTCCAGATATTGATGAAAAAAACCATTATGCCAGAACACCAATAGATGAACAGAAATTTGTGCCTAAGATTTATGTAAAGGAAAGCTTTAAATAATTGTAGTCTAATAAGTAAATCTAAAATATATCATTTTAATCTTACATACTTTTGAAATAGCGTTAGTATAGATTGTTTCTTAACTTTTGTTTCTCTATCATTGAGAATGATACTATTTACCTAAACAAAATGAACTATTACATAACAGCAATCAAGTATTTTAATCTTACTATCTTGTTATCTTTTGTTTTCTATAATACAAGTTATGCTCAAGATGAGGTGCTTGATTCTTTACAAGGAGTTATAGACAACTCAAATGTTTCTATAGAGGATAAAATTGATACGTATAATCAACTTGCTAATCAAACACCATTAGATGATTCTACAAATTTTTTCCTTTACATAAATAAATCTCGTAAGTTATCAAAAGAAAATGACTATGTAGAAGGCTTGATAGATGCAAATAATATCTCTGGCTATTACTACATTAGGCAAAAAGATTTTGAAAAAGCACAACTAATCTATGAAACTTCTATAAAAAAAGCTAAAGAAAATAAGTATAAAGAAGGAGAAGCTGATGGACATTATTCCTTGGGAAAGTTGTACAGAACTCAAAGAAATTTTCAAGGTGCTATAGAAAAATACAATGAAGCTATAGTCATTTATAAAAATACAGATGATCAAGAAAAAGTAGGAAAAACGTATAAAGATATTGCATTGGCTTATATTTATCTTGGAGAATATGATAAGTCTATTATTTCTTACAAAACAGCTATTCAAATTTATGAGAGTTTAGAAAACTATAAAGAGTTAGCAAGTATTTATAATAATTTAGGAGTCGTATACAAAAGAAAAAGTGAGTATGATAGAGCCTTAGAGTATTATGAAAAGGCAGTGAAAATTGAGGAAACGCTTGGTAATGATAAAGGAATTGTCAAATTATATAATAACCTTGGTAGTATGCAAGAGGCTAGAGGTTTTTATGCTCAAGCTCTTCAATATTATCAGAAGTCTTTAAAAATCAAGGAAAAACTAGGAGATAAAGAAAGTCTAGGGGTAGCTTATATAAATATTGGAAGCATACATCAAGTACAGGCTTCTTATGACCTAGCCTTAGAATATTATCAGAAAGCCAAAGAACTTTATAAAGAAGTAGATAGCCAAGACTACCTATCTTACGCATACATAAACTTAGGAAATGTATATGAGCTAAAAACTGAGTATGACATTGCTACAATGTATTACGAAAAAAGCCTAAAACTGATGGAGCAATTAGGTGATAAAAGTGGTAAAGCTACTATTTATCACAGCTTTACCAACCTAAATCTTATCAAAGAACAGTACCAAGCTGCTATAGAGTTTGGAAAGTTATCAATACAATTAAGGGAAGAGCTAGGAGAAAAAGCCGCTTTAGCTAATTCTTATATAGAGTTAGGAAGAGTATATTATCAATTAAAAGATTATAAAAGAGCCCTTCCTATTTTAAATAAAGGAGTAGATTTAGGAAAAGCACATCAAGAGCTACAAGCTGTGCGTACAGGTGCACAAATGCTTTCTACAATATATTCGGAACAAGGCAACTACCAACAAGCGTATAAAAATGAAGTGTTGTTTAGAGAAATGAAAGATAGTCTTTCAAATACAGAAAATACAAAATTAATTACTCGCCTAGAATCAGAATATGCTTTCCAAAAAGTAGAGGATTCTCTTCATAAAGAAAACATAATACAAGCTGAACAAATAGAAAAAGATAAAATTGAGAGTAAATTTCAAAGAAATATCAATATTCTAATTTTAGTAATTCTTATTATTGTATTCATAGCTGCTGTTTTTATTTATCGTAGCCAAACCAAGACAAAAAAATTAAATAATCAATTAAACCAACAGAAGAAAACATTAGCAGAAGTAAACGGAGAGCTTCAAGGCTTAAATGAAGAATTACAACAAAACCAAGATGAAATAATTGCTCAGAGAGATTCTATTGAGTCTCAAAATCAACTTCTTGAAGAGCAGCATCAAAATATAGCACAAAGTATCAATGCTGCTCAAACTATACAAGATGCTATTTTGCCTTATGAAGAGCGTATGAAAGAAGAGTTAAAAGACTTTTTTCTTATATACCGTCCTCGTGATGTTGTTTCAGGAGATTTTTATTGGTTGAGTAGTCAGAATGGTAAAAAAATAGTTGGGGCATTAGACTGTACAGGACATGGCGTTTCGGGTGCATTTATGAGTATGATTGGTTTTACTCTACTCAACGAAATCATAAATACCAAAAAAGTTACAGAGCCTGCTCAAATTTTGGAGCAATTAAGAAGTGATATTAGAATAGCTCTAAGACAAAATGAAACAGGAATGAGTAATGGAATGGATGCTGTCTTTGTTACAATAGAAGATGATAATGATTCTCAAATGAAAAAAGTTACTGTTGCAGGGGCAAAATGTCCGTTGTGGTACGTAAATGCAGATAAAAACGAAGTAGAAAAGATTAAAGGAAGTAATATCTCTATCGGTTTGAATTATAAAGAGGTACGGAATTTTGAATCAACAACTTTACTATTGCCTAAGGGTAGTCTGTTGTACTTCGGCTCAGATGGAATCATTGACCAAAATGATATTAATAAAAAGAAATTTGGTTCTGTTAGATTGAAAGAAGTTTTAGAGCAAAATACTACCCTTTCTTTACAAGAACAGAAACAAAATCTTGAAAATCAAATAGACAATCACATGAAAAATACTACACAACGTGATGATATATTATGGATAGGAATTAGAGTGTAAGCAAGAGGTTTTAGATGAAGGATTGTATTTTTGTATAAACTTCATTCACCATTCACAATTCTACAAAAAATGTCTACTCTACCACAAAAAATTCTAAAAAAATACTGGGGGTACGATGCTTTTCGTGCTATGCAGGAAGAGATTATCGATGCTGTTTTGGAGAGAAAAGATACGTTGGCACTTTTGCCGACAGGTGGAGGAAAGTCTATTTGTTTTCAAGTTCCTGCAATGGCTTTGGAAGGGGTTTGTATTGTGGTTACGCCACTTATTGCGCTGATGAAAGACCAAGTATTTCAACTCAATAAGCGTGGAATTTCGGCAAAGGCAATTTATTCTGGAATGTCAAAACGAGAAATTGATATTACGCTAGATAATTGTGTTTATAACAAAAACATAAAGTTTCTTTACCTTTCTCCCGAACGCCTCAAAACAGATTTGTTTCAAGAGCGAGTTTCAAGAATGAATGTTTGTTTGTTAGCAATTGATGAGGCGCATTGTATTTCTCAATGGGGCTATAATTTTCGCCCTGCTTATTTGGAAATTGCAGCCGTTAGAGAGCGTATTCCGAATGCTGCTTGTATTGCCCTTACGGCTACGGCTACCTTACAAGTTCGTCAAGATATTCAAGATAAGTTAGAATTTAGAGAGGGAAGTAGAGTCTTTACAAAGAGTTTTTCAAGAAAAAATTTATCGTATTCGGCTTTTTTGGAGGAAAATAAAAATCAAAAAATGCTACAAATCTTAAATAATGTAAAAGGAACAGGAATTATTTATGTCAGAAATAGAAAACGATGTAAAGAAATTGCGCTTTGGTTGCGTAGTCAAAAGATTTCAGCTGATTTTTATCATGCAGGACTTACACACGCACAACGAAATCACGTACAAGAATCTTGGATAAATAATAAAATTCGTGTCATTGCAGCTACAAATGCTTTCGGAATGGGAATTGATAAGCCAGGCGTTCGCACTGTTATTCATACCGATTTGCCAGACTCATTAGAAGCCTATTATCAAGAAGCAGGAAGAGCAGGAAGAGATGAAAAAAAAGCGTACGGAATTGCTCTTTTTGATAAAAATGATTTGCTTACTTTAGAAAAACGAACTCGTCAAGCGCATCCAGAACCACAAATTATAAAGAAAGTCTATCAAGCCTTAGCCAATTATTTCAAAATTGCTGTGGGGAGTTTTCCAATGGAAAGTTTTGATTTTGATATAAATGAATTTTATCGTCGCTTTTCAATTCCCTATATCGAAACCTACAATTCTATCAAAATATTGGAAGAACAAGGCTTTTTACAGCTTTCGGAAAGTTTTTATACGCCTTCAAAAGTTTGGATAAAGGTAGATAATGCAACTTTATATAATTTTCAAATTGCAAATCCCAAATCAGATACGGTCATAAAAGCAGTTTTGAGAGCGTATGGAGGAGCTTTTCAGCAGTTTGTTTCTATTTCTGAACAAAATCTAGCGACCTTTTTAAAGATGTCAAAAATGGACGTTACGGCACAACTGAATTATTTAGCACAGCAAAATATTATCGAATATCAACCTCAAAAAGATGTTCCTCAACTTTCCTTCCTTACAGCTCGGCACAACGCAAACGACTTGCCTTTAGATTTAGAGCTTTTGGAAACACGAAAGAAAGAGGCTCTACAAAAAGCTTTTTCAGTCATCAATTATGTTGGTAATGATATGCGCTGTCGGACGCAGATTTTACTTCATTATTTTGGAGAAAAAACAGATAAAATTTGTGGTGTTTGTGATAACTGTATTCAAAATAAAAAGGCTTTAAATTATTCAAATCAAAATCAAAAAAGCGAAGAATTGAAGGAGCAGGTTTTGGAAAAAATAGATAGAGAACCAATTCCTGTTCATAAGTTAAGTTCTGTTTTTGTACACGTTGATGGGAAGGTTTTGGGAAAGACAATTCAAGAAATGGTAGCTGTGGGACTGATTGGTTATGATAAAATGGGGAATTTGGTTAGGAAATAGTATATTGTATCAAATTTATTTTCAGCAAATCAACCTAGAAAAATGGCAAACTTTTCATTTTTATTCCTTGAAAAATCAGCTTATAAAGAAATTGAAAAGCTTAAAGATAGATTGGAAAATAGTAGTAAGCAGCTTTATATGAGTAGCATAAGTGGTTTAATTCAAGAAATAAAGACAGAATTAGAACAACAAAAGAAAGAAAAGGAAGGAGATGAATATCTGAAAAGTACAAGAGACTTTTTATTGATTGATTTAGAAAACTTTGAAGAAGCGTATGAAAGTTGGAGATGGTTTATGCATCTTTATATTCATTACCGTTGTATTGTTTCTCCTCGTTATAAGTGGATTGAGTTTGGATATTTACTAGAAGAAAATGATTTCAACTTTTTAGAAAAAACTTTTCCTGTTTTTTACAAAAAAATGATAGTTGAAAATTATGATTTTCCAGAAGAAACCTATATTACAGAAGAAATTTTTGAAGGTCTTTTATTAATTGATTTAAACCCTTCTGCTTTAGATAGATACCTAGAAATAGATAAATCGGATGTAAATAAAATAGAAAATTCACAAAATCGCTGGTTAGCTAATCAGTTACATAGGTCTTTGTATGGCGAAATTCATTGTATTTTAAAGATAGAACAGTAGTTTTATATCTATGAAACAGAACCAACATATTAGGCAGGTTCATAAAAACTTTGTCAGTAGTTTTTGGTAATCCAAAATAACTCTGACAATAGTTTAGTTACAGACAAGCTTACTTTTCAATTGTTGACAAAGTTAAAAAAAACTATAATTTATTTGATTAAACGTATTTACAAGCTCAATTATTTTTTATGAACATGCTCTGACCAAAATATCAAACCACCTTCTTACAAAGGTTCAAAATCAACTCTTCCATTCTTTCATAACAACCAAATTCTGTAAAATTATAATGTTCCTTTGGTAGTTCTAATTTATTCTCTTCCAAAAAAGTAATATTAAAGTCATTTTGAGCTAGTTTTATTAAATATAAAACAAATCCTCGCAAACGCTCATCTTTCGAATCTTTCAAATGACGCTGATAATAATTTCTAAAATTATTTGATTCTGAAACAAAATCTTCCATTCCAGTATAAAACAAAAACAAGACTTTTATCCAAATTCGGACGATATTATAGCCTGTTTTATCTTTTGTAATTGGCTCGTCGGGAAGTTGTAAGAGTAGGTTTTTTCTATAAAAATTAGGCGTAAATTTTTTCACTAATTTTGGGTCTTTATCCTGTAAAATTAGAAACAGATAAGCCTCACGCAATCTCCACGAAGATTTATCCCATTTATCAAGCCTTTCAAATTGTGGTGTTTCAATAACTTCTAATAAAATAAGAGCAGCTTGTTTGTAGCCGTGTTTGGGTTCATTTATCTTCAAAAGCGTATCAAAATACAGTTCTTGAATCTTAAATTTATTGAAGGCTTGGTAGGTTGTGAGCTTGACAGCTTTTTTTATTAATTGCAAGGCTTGTAAAAACTCTCCTGCATAACGATGTGTATAAATTTGAGCAATTAGAAGTTCTAAATTTCGTGTTGGTGTGTTTAAGTGAGGATAAGTTTGAAAATGTTTTTGCCAGTTATCTGTATTTTTTTGTAACTCTTCTAGTTTGGGTTGGCTTTGTAAAAGATGAGTATTTCTGAAACGAAAACCATACAATTGAGCAAGTGGATGTGTAATTTTTTCATCATTTTCTATTTTTGAATAACTTTCACTCAACTTTTCGGCTGCGTAGGCTTCTGCTTCCCACTCAGAATACTGACCAATAAAAAATTTTGTCTTGGCTTGCATGACTTCCCAATAACTCTTCAAATTATCCAAGAAAATCATTTCTTCTCTTAGTTCTTGTGCTTCCAACGTATATTTTTCAGTTTCGTTGGCAAATCCTTTCAGCGCATAAATGGTTCGTAATTTTCTCACACATTCCCATTCAATTTCTATCAAATGATGTTCTTTTGCTTTTTGCCTAACTCTTTCAATGATTTTTTCGGCATTATGATATACATTCTGAACCAATAATTTGTCTGCAATAATTAGATATTGATTTGACAAAAGCTTCGTTTCCTCTTGATTAAAAATATCTTTTCGTTTACTCTTTCGTATCTTTTTTTCTACTTCCAAATCATTAGAAAGCAAAAGTTCGAAAAGTTTATTGATTAGATTTCGTTTGAGCATCAAATAACGCTTGTCAGAAGGAGCAGTTTCATATAAAAAATGAGAAGCCTCTTCATCACTTTGAATAATTCCTTTAGAAACGCCATCAAAGAGTTTTCTCATTTTAGAATCTTTAGGCAAAATTTGGTCTAAAGACTTGAGAGGATATTTAGAAAGAATAAAGGCGAGTTCGAGAAGTAAATCCATTTTTATATAAGTGCTATCTATTTTCAGATAAAAATCTAGTTATTGATGCTAATTTTAGTTGATATGAATTTTGAATTACCTCAAAAAGACAAAATTAAACTATCGTTAATGTTAAAATGACTTTACTATTTTATTGTTTTTTATCAAAGTAATAAAATAATAATAGGTAATTTGATTAACAATTCGTTCACACAAAATTCAATCTATTTTCTTTTGTCTATAACTCAAAAAAGTTGCTTGAAGTGTTTTGAGCATATCTTTATACTATTTTTTCTACTACAAAGTTCGCATTAACTTATTAGTAATCAATCCTTTTACTGTGAACAAATTGATAACAAAACTTTACATATTTGTATCTTATACACAATAAAACTTACTAATTCTTACACAAAAATCACTTTACTATCTTAACCATTTTTTGATTGTCAGCGCAAAGCAAAGGGCGTAGTTTTGAAGATATTAGAACTAAACGAGTTCTTTTATCCCCTTTTCAATAAAAATTTATTTATAAAGTTCCCTTTCCCTTTTCAAAAATGACTACGAATTTACGCTTCCAATTTTTTTCTCTGTTACTTATTTTTCTTTGTTTTACTTTTTCAGTAAATGCACAAACTGCTCCCCCTTCTAATTTATCTGGCTCTGCTCTAAGAACTTGGTACAAACAAAATTATCACGATGGAAAACACAATACGCTAGGCTACTCAACAGCCAGACGTTATATGTACAATTACATCGACAACAAAAACAACTCAATTACTGGTGTCTATTCGGGTTTTGTACAGCCTTGGACATACGGAGGGACAGGTACAAACCCAGCTCCTATCAACTGCGAACACACCGTTCCACAAAGTTTCTTTGGAAAAGCTGACCCAATGGTTTCTGACATTCATCACTTATTCCCTACTTATGGAAGTTGGAATAGCACACGTTCGAATTATCCTTTTGCAGAAATAACAGATTCTCAAACGGAGAAATGGATGTTAAATTCTTCACAACAAACTTCTGTTCCGAGTTCAAATATTGATGCGTATAGTGAATATGCTTCTCAAACTTTTGAGCCTCGTGAAGACCAAAAAGGAAATACAGCTCGTGCAATTTTTTATTTTTATACAATGTACCCAACACAAGCAGGTTCGATGAGCCAAGTGGGAGATATTAATGTTTTGTATCAATGGCACTTACAAGACCCTGTTGATGCTGCTGAAATAGACAGAAATAACAAAATCGAACAATATCAAGGCGACCGTAATCCATATATTGATTATCCAAGTACAGTTGCAACAGCTTGGAATTTGTCTGGTGGCGATACAGGAGGAGGAACAAATCCTTCTTATTGTGCTTCAAAAGGAAACAGCGTTTCTGATGAGTGGATAAACAGAGTAGTTTTTGGTTCTATCAATAATACTTCTGGCGCAAATGGTGGTTATAGAGATTATACAAATCTTACTGCAAATGTTACGAAAGGAAATAGTGAAACAATTACAATTTATCCAACTTGGAGTGGCTCACAATATGCTGAAGGTTACGCTGTTTGGATAGATTTGAATAAAGATGGAGATTTTAATGATAGTGGCGAACTTGTTTTTTCTAAAGCAGCTTCTACTTCTTCTTCTGCAACGGGAAGTATCACAATTCCTTCAACAGCTACAACAGGCACAACTCGTATGCGTGTTTCGATGAAATACAATGGCATTCCTACTTCTTGTGAATCATTTTCTTATGGTGAAGTAGAAGATTATACTGTAAATATACAAAGTGGAATAACTGGAGGAGATGGAGGAACAACTCCAACAGGAGCAGAACTTCTAATTTCTGAATATGTTGAGGGTTCTTCTAATAATAAAGCTATTGAAATTTATAACCCAACTTCTTCATCAGTTAGTCTTTCAAGCTATTCTCTCAAAAAACAATCAAACGGAGCTGGAAGCTGGGCATCAACACTTTCATTAAGTGGGAGTTTGGCAGCAGGACAGACCTATGTAATCGTTTATTCATCTGCTTCTACCACACTCAAAAACAAAGCTGATTTGATTACTTCATCTAGCGCACTTGCATTCAATGGAAACGATGCCGTAGGATTATTCAAAAATAGCTCTTTAATTGATGTAGTTGGTGTTTTTAATAGCTCTGCTACTTTCGGGCAAAATGTAACGCTAGTTAGAAAAGCTACTGTTTCGGCAGGAAATACAACTTATACAGCTTCTGAATGGACTTCTTATTCACAAGATACTTTTTCTTATTTGGGAAACGCAGGTAGTGGAGGAAGTACAGGTGGAAATACAGCAGCACCAACAGGATATTGTACCTCAAAAGGAAATAGTGTTGCCGATGAATGGATAAACAGAGTAGTTTTTGGTTCTATCAATAATACTTCTGGTGCAAACGGTGGTTATAGAGATTATACAAATCTTAGTACGACGGTAAGCAAGGGAAGTTCACAGACAATAACTATTTATCCTTCTTGGGCTGGAAGCGTTTATAATGAGGCTTATACAGTCTTTATAGATTGGAACAGAGATGGAGATTTTAATGATGCTGGAGAAACGACTTATTCTCGTTCGGCTGGTAATTCTTCTTCTGTAAGTGGAACAATCAATATTCCTGCAACGGCTTCAACTGGAACTACTCGTATGCGTGTAGCAATGAAATATAATGCAAATTCAACGCCTTGTGAAACGTTTAGCTACGGAGAGGTAGAAGATTATCACATCAATATTACAGGAACAGCAAAAATTTCAGTAAGAAATAATGAAAATAATAATGAGGAAGCAACAGTTCAGAATGTTGTAAATGAATTTAAAATCTATCCAAATCCAACTGTACAATCTGCAAAACTTCAACTATCAGTTGTTGAAGCTCAGAATGTGGTAGTTCGTATGTTTGATGCACAAGGAAAGGTAGTTTCGTTACAAACTATCCATGTAAATGGAAGTAAAGAAATTAGTTTGCCTACCAATCGTCTGAAAACAGGACTTTATGTTGTAGAAATTACAGGAAAAGATTTCCGTTTTACAGAGAGAGTGATTAAGAACTAAGAAAAAGTGATTATTTTTACATAAAAAATAGAGCTTCAAAAATGAAACTCTATTTTTTATGTTTTGGTTTAAAATGAATAACACCAAATACAAAAATCAATGCAGGATACCGAATACATATTACTCACTCGGCACAGCCAAGCAAGAGCCATTTTTTATTTATTTTTTGCAGCCGAGATGGCGCAGGGATGATTTTTATTAAAGCATAAATTGAACTCCAAAGTTAATATTTCCTAAATTAGAAATATAAAATGAACTGTCTTTTCTACTTTCATCCTTACTAGAATAATAATTGATACCTGTTCCAATTAAGTTCATACTTAACCCAAATCGTTTGGTAGGATGATACAAAAGCCCTGTATAAATATTTGCACTTAATCTATATGAATTAGATTCACGTATTTGTGGATTAGATCGTTCGTCCTCTCTCTTTGAATTCCTTTTTAAATAATCTAATTGAGGAGATACAAAAAACGAAAGTTTTTCCACTATACGTATATACTTTTTATAATAAACTCCTATTCCATAGCCTTTGGTAATACGCTTTTCCTTTGTCATGTTATCTTGTGCCATGTTATCTTGAAAGTTTGTTTCACTTAGATATCTTCGCATTTCTAAAGATAATAGTATTCCTACTTCTTGATTTTCTTTGAATATATAACCAAGTGAAGTCGTTGAATTATAGCCTGTGCTTTTATTGTTGGAGGAGTAAGCATCTACATTGTACTCATAATTGTTAGTATGAAGGCTAAAATTTTCATTTATTATGAAAGTCCCTTTATCTAACTGTCCGAAAGAAGATGAGCAAATAAACATTGAAATAAAAAATAAAGCAAAAAACACGAAGTTTAAATTGATACGTAGCATGTAAATGAATTGGATTAAATTGTAAATTGATTTGAAATCAAATGTAGTCTTTACTTTATTAAAATTGCAACTATCAAAGTTTAAGTATAATTAATTTTGTTAAATATTTTGATAATAAATCTAAATATTAAGATATAATAATATTTTAATGATTTATTTGATATAAAAAATACCACTCTATCAAAAATTATATTGATAAAATAGTGTTTTTACTTTCAATGAAATAAAGGAAATTAGTTTTTGATTTTTCCTGCTGTCTCTCGCAATATTAAAATGACTATCGAAAACTATGGTAAAACCAAATCTAAGGTAATTAAAAGCTAAGAAAAAACGATTAAAATTTTAGTGGGTTGATAAACGTCTTGCTCTTTTGAGTGAGACGTTTTTTATGTAATGCTACACAAAATCAACACAGTTAAAATCCCTTTCGTAAAATAACCCTTGAATTTCTGCTAACAGTACCTTATCTTGCTTTATTATTTCAAATAACAAATTTTAATTTCTTTTTTTGTGGTTCAGCGTACTACCATCATTACTATTATAAGTGTTTTTGGGCTTACTCTTTTTCTTGTTTTCCTTTTTTTGATACAAAAAGCTGCTTGGAAACAAGAAAATGATGCTTTAAAGACAGAATTAGACAGCCTTAAAACAAGTAGCCAAAATTTAGCGTTGGAGTTTGAGGAGAAAGTAGAGCAAAGACGTATTTCAGATTCGCTTATGCATCGTAAAGTGTACGATAATTATTTTGATGCGTATGATGCTCAAAATTTTAGACTATATGCGCTCTATAAAGATACAGAACGAAGGTACGGCTCTACTTCTAGTTTGGCTCGTGCTTTTAATATCGAAAACTCAAACTCAATCAAAAGTAATTCTGTTTTGGGCGAAATGTGGTATATTATCCCTGTCAAGGGAGTTCATTTTGTAGAAAAAAAACAAACTTGGACAAGTATTGCCAAAAAATATTATCACAATTTAAACGATTCTACCCTACTCAAAACGTTTAATAAAGAACTAAAGCCTAATCGTTTCGTAATTGTGCCTTTTAATTGATGTAAATCGAATTTTTCTTCTAAAAAAGTTGTAAAGTGTTTTAGTCTTAAATGCGTTGATTTTTTCTTATTCACTTATCATCTACCATTCATAATTTATCATTGTTTTCAATGGATACTATTTATACAGATAATCAAATTATTTTTATTTCCTCTCTTGTTCCTGCTTATGCAGTCATTGGAATAGGTTTTTTTTGTGTTTTTATAGGACTTATTTTTTTCAAAAAAGTATATAAAAAAATACGTTTTTTTTGGCTGATTTTTGGTATAATTCTGATGGCTTTGGGAGTAATGGACTTGAAAGTAGGCAAAACCAAAAAGGTAATCATTGATAAAGAACAAGCTGCACTTATTGTCTTGGAAAGAAAGTATTTTGGAGAAGAAGTAAAAACGTCTATTCCCTTTGATAATTTTAGTCATATTGAAGTCATGCGTGATTGGACAATCCGACAGGGAAAATTATTTTCTAGAGAAGAACTTACGCTTAGTGTTTCTTTGGTTCGCTGGGGGTTGCAGCCTATTGAATTAGGGATTTATAGTGAAAAAGCCGTCTTAAAAGAACTCGTAAACAAACTCAGAACAACTGTTTCTTTTCCTGTTTATTTGGTCAGTAACCCAGAAGATAAAAGTTATGCAAACTTTTCTAGGCAGTTTCTGAATGCTGATAATGTCGAAATTGCTTATGCTTATCCATTAATGGAAGTTTCCTTGTTGCCAGATTCTCTACAAATAACAGAGCCTACCTATGAGCTTTCTCGTCCCATAAATATCAGTATTGTTAGGCAAGGAAATGATGATATGGCTATTTGGAATAATACATACAATGTTTTTTGGATTGCTTTGGTAGGGATTCTAACTTTTGGAGGGTTGTTTTTATTACAAAATTGGGTACTTCCCAAAAAAGGGTTTGGAATTGCCTTTGCACTTTTTTATTCTTCCTTCATTATTGCTGGTGTAGTTTGGATAGGTTTTGTTTTGTCGGCTTCATTTAGCAAAACTCAAATTGAATTTAGGGAAAGTAATATTTCTTATTCTACTCGTCTTTTTGGAATAAAGGCTTTCGAACAGATTACACCAAAAGCAGATATTAATGATTTGTTTCCCATACTCAATACGGTCAATCCGACTGATGGGCAACTGACAATGGTTACTGCACAAGGGTTAGTTTTGATAATGAGTAATATCGTCGAACCCATAGATGCTGTAAATGTAGCTTTCAAAAAGGCACAAAGTACACCAATGGATTATCGTATTTTGATTGATGTAGAATCACTTACAATGGGAGAAAGATTATTATTAGAAAAAGAAATGAGAAGATATCTGACAGGAGGAAAATAATTTAAAGGTCTGATAGTCTATTTAAATTATATTTTTAAACGAAAATAATCAATTCAAAATACTTCTAATTAAGTATATAAAAAAAAATTTATGAATAATAAAAAAACTGTATTCTCTTATGTGTTAGTTTTGTTTTTACTCATTTTTATAAGTTCATTCAGAAATCAAAAGACAATCTCTAAACAATCGAATCATCTATTAGAGGATAGTATAGATTATCCTTCTTCCGATTTATACTTATTGAAAGATATAAATAATCAACCTCTTCTAACACAAATTACAAAATATAAAACTGATAAATCAGAAGGAAGTGAGCCAACAATCCAAGTCCATCTTTATCCATCTTCTAAAAAGGCAAATGATTCTATTTTATCTGTGGAAGGTTTAGTTTTTGATGTAGGGCAAAATCCTGATGTTGCTAAATTTAGTGTTTTGGCAGAAGCCATTTCCATGACAAAAGCAGATTCATTAGCAGAAATAAAACGCTTTGAAGGAGTCTTGTATAAAAATGGTAAAAAGACTAAACCTGTAAGGTCATGTAAAGGATTGATACAACCTCGTTGTTTGAAACTCTATTCTAAAAACTATGAAAATGATACAACAAACAAAGAAAAACAGATAGCAAAGGGAAATATTACTTCAAAATACAAACTACACGAGAGAGAAGAGTTGGTGTTCAAAAAATCACATTCTACATTGAAGTTGATAATTTTGGAAGACAGAGGGGAAAAAAATTATGTTCTAAAATTAGATTTTGATGGAGAAAATAAATTTAATAATAACCCAAATGTATATATTCAGCTGATAGGTTATGCAGGAGAATTTTCAATTCCTTTAGGTACTTTTGTTTCTGATGTCGTAAATCCTACCATATTGTATCTGCCCATCGAAAAAGAGCTAGTAGAGAAACTAATAACAGGAAAAGCTAACTACTCACTCAAATTTCAAAATCCAGTAGAATATCAGTTCTCCGAAATTAAATTGAATCAGTTCTAAACTAACAAAAAGGCTTTTTTTACATTTACAAAATTTAGTTTATATTTGTCATTGATAGATTATTAGTTTTACTATTTACGAGATAGAAAAAAGTGATTGAAATAAAGTTCACTTTACCTCCTCATTTATATTATTTATTTGAATCGAAATTTTGTTTTGATAGATTATGGAAAGAATACATATCAAGAATTTTAAACAGATTAAAGAAGCAGACCTTTACTTGCGTAAGCTTAATGTTATTGTAGGTGAGCATACATCAGGAAAAAGTACGCTCATGAAAGTAGCTTATTTTATGCATCATTTGCAAGATGAGATTATAAATGAAGTTTCGGCAAATGCTCCACAAATTTTTAGACACAACTTTTTTGGGCGCATGAAACAAGCTGTCCGAATTGCTTTTGTACATCATTTTGGCTCTACTAGGCATTTGGCTGACTTTACGATTGATTATTATACACCTTCTGGCGAGTTAGTTTGTTTTTATGTTAATGATAATAATGATTTAGATTTATTTTTTGTAGATGATTTTGGAGATAAAATATTAGATAACTCATTTGCTGCCGTTGAAGAGTTGGTAGAGCTTAAAAATAAAGGTTTAGATAGCACTTCGACAGAATGGCAGGAAGTTTTAGATGCGCTTAGAGGAAGATTAAACGTTGTCTTTGGAGACAATACACAAGAGCTTTATATTCCAAATAATAGAAGTGTTTGGCTTGCTATTGGAAACCGTATTCAGACACTTTTTGATGAAATGGAACAAACTCTAAAAAACAAAGGGTTTTTACGTTTTGATTCTGAACACGAACTTTTTCACTTGCGTTTTGTACAACATATCAAAAATAATGTAGTGCCTGTTTTTAAAAGAAATGCAACACTCAAAGATGTATTTTTTGATGTAATGAAGTTTAGTACAGATGCAAATCTGACTATTGATTCTACAAGCAAACAAATTGCAGAACTTCTTCAAGGAACATATCAAGCAGATACATTTGGAGAAAAAATATTTTATGAACTTCCTGAAAAGTATGTTTATCTTCAAAATGCTTCAACGCATCAACAAGAACTTATCCGTATGATTCAAGATTTATTTTTGGCTGCTCTTCGTCAGCAACCTGTTTTGCGTTTTATCGAACACCCAGAAGCACAAGTAAGAACAGATTTACACGAAACACTTACTGAATTTTTGGTTTGGTTTGCTACTTCTCATCCTGAAAATCAACTTGTTTTCTCTACACATTCTTCTCAAATGGTCGATACACTCAATAAGATTGTAGGTGAAGGCAAACTCCTCAAAAGTGAAGAAATAAATGTTCTGACTTTAGATGATGGAAATTTAGTTACACTTTCTAATCAAGAAACTGGAAAGGTAGAAGATACTTTGACAGAAAAATATTTAGTTTAAAAAGGAGAATAATCCAGCCCTTGTTGGTGTTTTAGCGCAGCGACACCAACAAATAAATGAAACAACTTCGATAACTAATCTCATTAAATCAAAAATCCTTTTAAAAATAGCTTTGAAAGGATTTTTATTTTTTATCAATCTATTTTCCTGCTAACTTTCCTTATGAAATATACTGATTTTTCTGATACTATTATTGCTCTTTCTACACCTGCTGGACGTGGTGCAATTGCACTCGTTCGTCTTTCTGGAAAAGAGGCTATTTCACAAACACAGACTTTTTTTCAAGGATTAAATGCTAGTAAAAATCTACTAGAACAAAAAACGCATACAGTCCATTTTGGCACAATCAGAAATCTTGAAAATGAAATTTTGGACGAAGTAGTAGTTACCATTTTTAAAGCACCAAATTCATTTACAAAAGAAAATGTAGTCGAAATTTCTTGTCATGGGTCGCCTTTTATTGTAAAAAGAATTATTCAGAATTTTTTAGATAATTCGCCTGTTCGTTATGCAAAAGCTGGAGAGTTTACACAAAGAGCTTTTCTGAATGGTCGTTTTGATTTGGCACAAGCCGAAGCCGTAGCTGATTTGATTGCAGCAGATTCGGCAGCGTCACATAAAGTAGCTATTTCACAGCTTCGTGGGGGTTTTTCTTCTCAGATAAAAGAACTTCGCCAACAGCTTCTTGATTTTGTTTCTTTGATAGAGTTAGAATTAGATTTTGGAGAAGAAGATGTAGAGTTTGCAGAGCGTGAAAAACTAACCCAACTGGTAAAAACAATTCAAACAGTTATTGAGCAATTATTAAGTTCTTTTGAGCTTGGAAATGCTATCAAAAATGGTGTTCCAACAGTTATTGCAGGAAAACCAAATGCAGGAAAATCTACGCTTCTCAATGCGCTTTTGAATGAAGAAAAAGCTATCGTTTCAGAAATTGCAGGAACGACACGAGATTTTATAGAAGATGAAATAAGTATTGAAGGAATTGCATTTCGTTTTATTGATACAGCAGGGCTGCGCTATACAGAAGACAAAGTAGAATCTATTGGTGTAGAGAGAGCAAGAAGAAAAATGAGTGAAGCCTCGCTTATTTTATATGTGATTGATTTGTCTGAGTTATTCAATGGAGTTATAAGTAAAAAAGAATTTTTTGAAGAAATCAAGGAGGTAGAAGAATTGAATATAAATACACTTTTTGTCTTGAATAAATCTGATTTTTGGGAAAAAATAGAAAATGAGATAGAGAATAAAAAAGATTTTAACTGGCTCAAAACGTGGGCAAAAGAATCAAATACCATTTTTACACAAGCCAATAATACAACTGACAGAGAAGACATTGAAAAGCTAAAAACTAAGATTTTAGAAGTTATTCAAGCTGATAATTTTAATGCAGGAGATACGCTTGTTACAAATACTCGCCATTATGAGAGTTTGAGAAATGCAAATCTTGCTTTAGATGATGTCTTGAATGCTTTGGAAATGGGACTAACAGGAGATTTGCTTTCTTTAGATTTGCGTACAGCCTTAGAACATTTGGGTTCGATTACTGGAGAAGTGTCGAACGACGAGATTTTAGGAAATATATTTGGGAAGTTTTGTATAGGAAAGTAAGACCACAAAAAGCGATTTGAGAATTTATGTTTTCTCAAATCGCTTTAAAAATTAGAATGTAACTACAAATGTTATTTAATCAAAAACTTACCATAAAGTGGAAAATGGTCAGATTCAAAACTTTCTAGTCGTTCAAATTCTACAACAGAAATTTCTTTTGTTACATAAAAATGGTCTAAAGGCCATCTAAAAAAATATGACTTTGCATTAAACGTGCTATAAAGCCCTCTACCAATTCTGACATCTTTGAGTTTTGTATTATCTTCTCCAAACAAGCGTTCTGTTCTGCCCCAAGCTACATCATTAAAATCTCCTCCTACAAGTGATGGATACTCGTCTTTCATCACAAAATTAGCTACTTTAAGCAAACCCATTTCTTTCTTTTGGTCTTCTCCTGTTATTTCCCCAACATTATCAGGATATTTATCGCTAGGAACAGGCGCAACTGGATGCACTCCATAAAACTTAAAAATTTTACCAGAAGGAAGTGTTACCAACGTATGAAAAGAAGGAACTTTAGAGAGATTCAAATGCTTAGATTCAGATTTTGTAAGTGGAAATTTTGAATAAAGAGCCATTCCATAAGCATTATCATAAGGTTCTATCATCGTATGAGGATATTCTTCTTTCAAACCCTCTAGTTCACCTACCCACCAATCATCTACTTCCATCGCCAATATCATGTCTGGGTCAGCTTTTTCTATTACTTCCAAAAATTTAGCAGAGTTTTTATTATCAATAAGTACATTTCCCAAAAGTATGCTTACCGTATTTTTTTCATCCACCGATGCAGCTTCTACACTCTCAACTTCAGTAGACCACAATAAATAAGGAGCCATCACACTAAGTTGAATCAAAACGGCTGAAATAAGTCCTGTAAGCAAAAGAATTGCAGGTCTGTTCCAACGAAGTTTTATAATAACAAAATAGATAAGTATAATAATAGACAAAATAAACTGTATCATTCTAGGAAAGTCCAATACCTTCAAATACCATCTTGGTATATCATAAATTAAAGATAGAACACTAGAAATAATAATGAGTACACTAAGTACAATAGCTGTGTAAAATGCTCCCTTTCGGAGATTGCTGTATGTTTTGTCCATGTTTTCTGTAAATGAGATTAAAAAATGAAGACAAATATTAAGGTAGTTCTGTATCTCTAAAAATACTTTTTACAAAAAAATGGATAGTAAAAAGTGAAACAGACTATAAAGTTGCCTTATAAAACAATAGAACACACAGAATCCTTAAATGTTATTAATTTTGCTTTTTTATCGTATCAAAAAGCCTTTTGACCTGCAAATCTCCAAAACCATAAATAGATTCTCTTTTCGAAAACTCTCTAAAAACAGGTGCAAATTCTTTCGTATCTAAATCTTTCATTATTTGAAGAAGTGATTCTGTGGGTCTCCCTAATTTTCCTTCACTAGAAAATCGTTGAAGATGTGCATCTATGGCAGGAAGAATAAAAGCATAATTTTCATCCAGTCCTTTAGCTGTTTGTAGTAATTTTTCGGTGTCATTATTTTTGTAATGCTCCCAAAGAAGAGCAATTTTATGTAGCTCATTCTGACCAAGAGACAAACGATTTTCATAAATAGAAATCAATTCAGATTCATCAAGACCACCAAAACCGTACTGCGTATGTTCTTTCGGACGAACTAAAAAAATAGAATTTTTCTGATTATTTTTATTCAAAAGATGCACCACAAACCAAAAATTTACTTGGCAAAACAAATCATCTTCAAACCATAGATTAATATCTACCTCACTAGGAATAGCCTGTATTTTCTCAAATTCAGAAACCGTTTTTTCAAAATAATCTTCTTTGCTATATCCTGCGTAATGGCTACTAATAAATGTAGCTCTCGTTTCATAAAACTCCTCCAAACTCTCTCCTTCCACATTTCCATCTACCAAAGCCTCTCTAGCAACGATAATTTTGCCTTTAATAGGTTTTGGGAATTGTGCTTTTAAAGAATCTCCGTTTAGAATGTGGTATTGTTGAGGTTTCATTTAATTCAAATCATTTAAAAGGCTTTCAAAAGAATCTTCATCAGCTAATTTCCCTTGCATATTTTTTATATTTTGCATAGAAAAATGGTGTTCAGAAATAAATAAATTTACATCAAATTTTTCTTTGATTGTTTTTACATATTTCAAAGCAGGATTTGAATATTCTACCAAATCATAAATCATTTTCTCCAAAGAATTAAATAATTCTTCTTGTTTGATTTCTTCAATAGCTCTAAATAGTCTGTCTTTTCTGTGTTCTAAATTTTGCATTGGTTTCTGGTTTATTTATTCAATCTTTTACCAATTCTAAAATCCCCACCTTTATCATCATAATTGTAATATTTACCCCAAATATCTTTATATTCCAGTTGAAAGATAAAATTTCTTGATGAATCATATTTACAATCATAGTGGTATTTATCAAATAAGGGAGTGTAAGAAATTATTTTCCAAGTTATATTATTATTGAGTTCTTTTGGAACAGTTTGATTATTAGCATCATAGTAATTAAATAACATGCTTACTACTTTTCGTCCTTGTTTTTCATAAGCTCTATCAACTGAGGATAAAAAGACAATTCCACTTAAAGAAAGAGAAATAAGAAGTCTTGGAAACAACTTTAATTCTTTAAGAGTAGAATATACGACTAGAGCAATAGTTAAACAATACATCCATAATCCTATGTTTGGTAAAAGATAGAATAAAAATAGCGAGGTTAGTATGGATATTAATTTGAGTGTTATTGATTTATTCATTTTTAGATATAGATAAAAAACATTTATACTGTGATTCGTCATCGTACTCTAATCCAATTCTATTTCCTTTTCAAGCACCCAATCAGAATGAGCAAGGATTTCTAGTTGTACAAGCTCACTATACTCTTCTTTATCAAAAAAAGATAGAGAGGCATCTTTTCTAAAGAAAAATTTAAAACCTTCATTTATTTCGATAGGTTCAGTTTCTTTCAATTCATGTCCATTCTCCAAAATCCTACCTTTAAAGTGAAACCAACCTCCATAGAGATGTTTCCCTATTTCAAGTCTATAAATGTGATATATTTCAGAATATTTTTTATAGTCGTCTATACCTAATTGATTAAGAAGGTTAATAAATTCTTTATGAAAAATACTTTCTTTATTGGCTAGAAAATTTCTGCAACCACTACAATTACAAGAAGGAAGATTACTAAACTGAATATTATCATAAACTTCTTTAGTTCTGTTAAAATCTACTTCAAGAGTGAAGTTTTTGTAAGTTATTGTTTTCATTTCTTGTTGTTTATAAAAATCTAAGCCGTTGTTTGTGTACCCATAAACGACACCATAACTTTTTAGAAATTAGCATTTATCCTGCAATTCATCATAAGAATCATATAAATGACTCGCTAATCCTACCCAAGTAGTTCTCATTGCTTTGTTTTTTGTCGCCTTAATTTTATGCTTATTATTACTAGCATACACAGAGGTACTATAAATGATGATAAGAGCTGTACAAAAAAATGAGGAAAACGATAAATATATCCAAAACTCAAATCAACATACAAATACTCAATTTCAAATACGATTATAGTAGTAAACCAAATTAGGAAAATAAGAAAGGGAGAAAAAAATATAATCGTTCTTATTACAGCAGAATATAACCAACTCTTTTTATAAAACAGTAATAAAGGAAGAAAAAATACTAAACCTTTTACGATAAAACCTCCTATTCCGTACAAATAAACACATATAGCACTTTTTCTATCGAAGTTACTGCATATTAAAGTTAGAGCTAACCAATCAAATATTAAACTTAGAAGATAAGTTGAAATGTATAATACTAATGGATTTGTAATTTTCACTTCTGTTTTAATTTGTATGATTTAATAATTTCTCCAATAGCAAAAGCCTTTGAATTTTTATCAAACTCTTCTTTTTTTAGACTTTGACAGTCCTTTCATAAGGCTGTCAATAGTTTAAAAACATGTACACTAAACTATTGTCAGAATTTTTTGGATTACCAAAAAACTACTAACAAAGTTTTTAAGTAATCTCTACCCCTCCAAAAGCTCCTCCAAAATTTTCATAGCAGCCTTTGCAATTACAGTTCCTGGACCAAAAACAGCCGAAACACCTTTTTCATACAAGAAATCATAGTCTTTCGGAGGAATCACACCACCAGCCACAACCATAATATCTTCTCTACCAATCTTTTTGAGTTCTTCTATCAGCGATGGAACGAGCGTTTTGTGTCCAGCAGCAAGCGAAGACGCACCTACAATATGCACATCATTTTCGGCAGCTTGTTTGGCTACTTCTTGTGGCGTTTGAAAAAGTGGACTTATATCCACATCAAAACCCAAATCTGCAAAACTGGTCGCAATCACTTTCGCACCTCTATCGTGTCCATCTTGTCCCATTTTTGCAATCAAAATACGTGGGCGACGACCTTCAATTTCTGCAAACTCATCAGAGCGTTTTTGAGCTAATTCAAAATCACTATTTTTTGCTGTTCCGTTTTCTGTTGATTTATCCATTTCATTGGAGTACATTCCTGCAATAAGTTTTGTTTGTGCTTGATAACGACCAAAAACACTTTCCATGGCATCTGAAATTTCACCTAAAGTAGCTCTTTCTCGTGCAGCATCTACGGCAAGTTCTAATAAGTTTCCTGTTTTATTTTTGGCTGCATCAGTTAGTTTTTGTAATACAGTTTTGACTTTTTGCTCGTTTCGCTTTTCTTTTACTTCTTTCAATCTTTTGAGTTGAGATTCTCTAACAGCCACATTATCAACATCTAAAACGTCAATTTCCATATTGTCGTCATCTACTTTGTATTTATTCACACCCACAATCGTATCTTTCTGTCCATCTATACGAGCTTGTTTTCGTGCAGCAGCTTCTTCAATTCTAAGTTTTGGAATACCTGCCTCAATCGCCTTTGTCATTCCTCCTAACGATTCTACTTCTTCAATCAGTTCCCAAGCACGAGTAGCAAGGTCGTAGGTTAAGTTTTCTACATATTCCGAACCTGCAAAAGGGTCAATCGCTTTTGTAATATCTGTATTATTCTGAATAAATAATTGGGTATTTCGTGCAATACGAGCCGAAAAATCCGTCGGAAGTGCGATTGCCTCGTCTAATGAATTAGTATGTAAAGATTGTGTTCCACCAAAAACGGCTGCTAGAGCTTCAATAGTTGTACGAGTTACATTATTAAAAGGGTCTTGTTCTGTCAAAGACCAACCTGAAGTCTGGCAATGCGTTCTGAGAGCCATTGATTTCTGATTTTTTGGATTAAATTCTTTGATGATATTCGCCCAAAGCCAACGACCAGCCCGAAGTTTGGCTGTTTCCATAAATGTATTCATTCCAATTCCCCAAAAGAACGACAAACGAGGTGCAAAATTATCAATATCTAACCCTACCTCAATTCCTTTTCTGACATATTCCAAACCATCAGCCAACGTGTAAGCAAGTTCAATATCAGCCGTCGCACCTGCTTCTTGCATATGATAACCACTAATACTAATAGAATTGAATTTTGGCATTTTATCAGCCGTATAACTAAAAATATCAGCAATAATTCGCATACTTGGTTCTGGTGGATAAATATACGTGTTACGCACCATAAACTCCTTCAAAATATCGTTCTGAATCGTTCCACTTAGCTTTTCTGATGCAACTCCCTGCTCCTCTGCTGCCACAATATAAAACGCCATAATTGGCAAAACTGCACCATTCATAGTCATCGAAACCGACATTTTATCCAAAGGAATTTTATCAAACAAAATCTTCATATCCTCCACACTATCAATCGCTACACCTGCCTTTCCCACATCACCCACCACACGAGCATGGTCAGAATCATAACCTCTGTGTGTTGCAAGGTCAAAAGCTACCGAAAGTCCTTTTTGTCCTGCTGCCAAATTACGACGGTAAAAAGCATTTGATTCTTCTGCCGTCGAAAAACCTGCATATTGTCTAACTGTCCAAGGACGAACAGCGTACATAGTCGGATAAGGACCACGCAAAAAAGGAGGTATTCCTGCTTGATAATCCAAATGAGGAAGCTTTTCTGAATCTTCTTTTGTATAAAATGGTTTTACATCAATTTTTTCAGGCGTTTCCCACATAGGAAATTCTTTTGGAAGTTCTTGAGTAGTCTGTTCTGCTTTTTTTGCAGCTCTATTTTTGAGGTCTTGAAGTGTAATGTTTTTAAAGTCCATATATTATATTGGCAGTTTTTAGCTGATTTATTGTGCTGAAGCTAGTTTCAAAAATATTCTAATTTTGTTTTTCTTTGAAATTTATTTCCTGCTAAGAAGCTATAATTAGGTATTTATAATAGGAATTAAAATTATGTTGTTCAAAGTTTGTTTAACAAATTAGGTTTTCTTATTTTAGTCTATTCTAATTTTCACTTAAAATTGAAGAAAAAATAGCGATTTAAAAAATTCTGCTCTCTGTATTGTATCTATTTCAAAAATAATCCTTTTTTCGTTAAAAAAATGATTGAAAATCCGTATTATTGTGTTAAAATGATAATCAGAGAAAAACTACTCACATACAAATAGCTTTACTCAAGAATTAGTTAAGAATAAATACTCTTATGCCAAACTCCACTCCAAATACAGAAAAAATAGCTTTAGTCATGCTCGTAGATGACAATGATACAGACAATTTTATTAGCAAACGTATCATCGAACTAACAGGTTTTGCAAACGAAGTCGTTACCAAAAATTCAGGTAAAAGTGCGCTAGAATACTTAAAAGATAATCAGGATGATGAATCAAAACTTCCAGATTTAATATTCTTGGATATTAATATGCCCATCGTTGATGGTTTTATTTTTCTGTATGAATTTGGACAAATGCCAGCATCTATACACAAAAAGTGTCGTATTTCAGTTCTTTCTAGCTCTGACAACAAGCGTGATATTGATAGAATTGTAGGAAATGAGTATGTAATCAAATTTACTACAAAACCACTTACAGAAGATGCTTTAAGTGCCGTAAAAGAAGTTTGGCTAAAGCAAAAATAATTTTTGAAGAAATATTTCTTCAAAAATTCATTTTTTATAAAACTTTTAATCAATTTATAGCGTTTTGTTTCTGCAACTGAGTTGCATTTACTATCTTTGCACATATCAAAACTGCAATTTCTACGCTATGAACCATTATTCTTTTTCATTTTTCCAAAACTCTAAGAGTAAAATAAAAAATCTAAACTCTGACTTTATTGGAGCAATGAGTGCATTTCTATGTATTATTCATTGTGCTATTGTTCCTATCTTGATGGGAATCCATTCTTTTTATTACGCTGGAGATGCGCTTGTTTCACATACAGAACATTCACACAGCCATTCTTCTTTGCATTCGCTTAACTTTTTGGAAGGTTCGCATTGGCATACTTTAGATTATTTCTTTATTGCCATTACACTAATAGCTGTTTATTTTGCAACTCGTAGAAGTATAGTTTCTTGGGTAAAAACAGGTCTTTGGAGTGCAGCAAGTCTTTTTGTGATTTCTATCTTGTTAGAAGAGTTTATTGTTGGAATAGAATATTTAGCATATTTTGCTTCTGCGTTACTTATTGTCTTTCATTTTCTAAATCAACGTTTGGATAAAAAAGTAGTACCAAAAACAAATAATATAAAAGAAGAGGAACTAAACTTTGAAAGAAACAGTTTTGATAGTGTTACTTTAGAAACCAAAACCCAATCTAAAAAGTCAAATAGAGTAAGCTGTGCTTGTTAAAACAACAGGTCATCAAGAAGATAAAAAAATATCAAAAAAAAGTTTTGCTCTTAAACTCTTGAAAGTCAATTGATAAGAAATTAATGTATAATTATTTGAAAAAAAAGTGCATTTAGCTATTGACTATTAAAAAAACAGTAGTATCTTTGCATCACAATTAAGGGAAAGAAGGTATGATAAATAACTCATTTTGTAAGTTTAAAAGTAAATAATCAAAACGAGTCAAAAGTCAAAAAAAACCTTCGAGTACTGACAAGCGAAAGTAGCTCAGTTGGTAGAGCGCAACCTTGCCAAGGTTGAGGTCGCGAGTTCGAGCCTCGTCTTTCGCTCAATTTTTACGGACTTTACATGGAGAATTATTTTTCTGTTTTTCATAGAAAAATAAAACTTTAAATAGTCTATAAAAATGAGCGAGTATTTAATCTCTAAAAGTGAAGATTAAATCATTAAATTGCTGGAATGGTGGAACTGGTAGACACGCAGGACTTAAAATCCTGTGCCTTAATCGGCGTGTGGGTTCGATTCCCACTTCTAGCACAAAAATCGACTAAAAAAGGTATATCTTAATTGATATGCCTTTTTTTGTTAGAAAATATACCCTAAAGTCAGATTGATTTCTTTAAAATCTTGTGCTGTTTGTCGATAGGAAATAGCTGTATTTAGCCTTAGTTTTTTGTAATAAATTGATTTATTTAGATTTGCTTCCCACGCCCAGTAGTCTTGCCAATAAAAGGATTTTGCTGAAATATGTAGTTTTGCAAACGTTACATATTTTGATAAACCTAAACGAATCCCATAGTTATCTGTTTTATTGTTTTCTATTCCTGTTTTAGAAAATATTTGATGACCTATTCCATAAGAAAGAGAAGTTTTTATAAATTTCAAATTGCTACTACTTCCTATAAAATAAGTAGTTATTCTATTTTCTGTTTCTGATTTATTGAAAGTAGTTTGTTGAAAAATATAATACATATATCGCCCTATTGCATCTGTTCCAAACCCTCCATAAAAATCGGAATTACTTTTAAAGTTGGTACTATATCCTGCTTCTAATATAAAGTATTTTCTATTCTCCTGTTCCTTATTTGAGTAGAAACCCTTGCTTATCATAATTCCATAAGGATTATAAAAAATCCCACTCCAATAATTTATATCTAAAGATCCTTCATAAACAGCAATGGTTTTTGTTGTAAGTATGCAATCCATGTCAGAAAATAAAAAAACTTCGCCCTTTATTGCAAGTATTACAGAAGCCTTCAACTCTAATGGGGTAATATTATGACGTTCAAAAATTAAAATAGTATTTTCGTCTTTAACTTCAATTATAAATTTTCCATCAATATCTGTTACTGTTCCTTGTAGAGTATCTTTTACTTTAATTATTATTCCTATCACAGGTTCTCCATAATTATCAATTACTCTACCACTCACACTAATCTGCCCAAAAACAGAATAACAAATCAATAAAAGAAAGAGCATAAAAAGTATAGATTTTTTCATAGTTTTTTTGAGGTGTTGATTAAAATATATATCCTAAAGCTAGATTAACTTCTTTAAAATCTTGTGTGGTTTGGCGATATGAAATGGCTGTATTTAGTCTTAGCTTTCTGTAATAAAACTCTTTATTTAGATTCGCTTCCCACGCCCAGTAGTCTTGCCAGTAGAATGATTTTACTGAAAGATTTGCTCTTGCAAAATTTATGTATTTTGATAAACCTGCATTTATTCCAAAATTTTTAGTTTGATTATTTTCTATTCCTTTTTTAGAGAATGTTTGATGACCTATTCCGTAGAGAAGTCTAGTTTTAATGAACTTAAAATAGCTATCACTTTCTACTAGATGTGTAGTAATTCTGTTTCCTATTTCTGATTTGTTGAATGTGGTTTGTTGGAATTTATAGTAAATAGTTCTTTTGAGTATTTCTGTTCCTATTACACCGTAGAAATCTGAATTATCTTTGAAATTTGTGCTGTATCCTGTATTAATGTGTAAATAATTTATTGCAGGAACATAATGCCAAGATTTACTAACAGAAACGCCATAAGGATTATAAAAAAAACCACTCCAGTAACTAATTATTAAAGGTGTGTAATTATGATTCCCAATATAATATTCTACTAGCTCACTTGGCTGTAAAGTAACTTCTTTTGTTATCTCTGAAACCTTCACTTCTTTTGTAACATAACCTACAAAACGAAAGGTTAGAATATCATTTTTATTTTCTACAGTAATTTCAAAGTTTCCTTCAATATCAGTTTGTGTACCTCTGTTTGTTCCCTTGATTTGAACGGTTGCTCCAGGTAAAGCACCATCTTCACTTGTAACAATCCCACTCACAGTAATCTGCCCAAAAACAGAATAAGAAATCAATAAAAGTAAGAGCATAAAAAGTATAGATTTTTTCATAGGTTTTTGAGATTTGGATTAAAATATATAGCCTAAAGTCAGATTGACTTCCTTAAAGTCTTGTGTGGTTTGGCGATAGGAAATTGCTGTGTTTAGCCTTAGTTTTTTATAGTAAATTGACTTGTTTAGATTTGCTTCCCACGCCCAGTAATCTTGCCAGTAGAATGATTTGAAATATAAAAGACCTATGTATTTTATTCGTTTTGCAATTCCTATGTTTGCACCCCAGTTTTTTCTTGTGTTATTTTCTAATCCTTCTTTCTCAAACTGCTGATTTCCTAATCCGTACATAATGCCAAAATATTTGAATCCAGTACTACTTTCTAGAAGATGTGTAGTTATTTTATTTTCAGTTTCTACCATAATTTCAAAATTCCCATTGATATCTGTCATTGTTCCTGTTTCTGTCCCTTTTATACCAATACTAGTACCAGGTAAACCACCGTCTTTTTTATCAATTACTCTCCCACTCACAGTCATCTGCCCAAAAACAGAAGTAGAAAAACACAAAAAAAAGAGCATAAAAAGTATAGATTTTTTCATGGTTTTTGGTTTATAATTGTCTGACACTTTGAAGTGTCTTGACAATAAATTCATTAAGATTTATTAAGCATTTTCTTAGATTACGTAACTTTTATCTCAAAACGCTGCAAAATTATTCCTAAAATGGAATTTTTTTATTACTACTTGGTGTTTTTTGGTAACTTTGTTATTACAAACCATTTTGAACCGTCAACGAGGCATAAAGCCGTCGTTGGGGTAATAAATTCAAATCCTCGTTGAAGGCAACACCTCAACAACGGTTAATTATATTAATATCGCTTTAATGAATCCTGAAAAAGACCTTTTACTCTATAATACACTTACTCGCAAACGAGAAAAGTTTGAACCCATAGATGCGCCATTTGTCGGAATGTACGTCTGTGGTCCTACGGTTTATAATGACGTGCATTTGGGAAACTGTCGTACATTTACATTTTTCGATGTCGTTTATAGATATTTGAGTTATTTGGGATACAAAGTGAGATATGTCCGAAATATTACCGATGTAGGTCATTTGACTGGAGATAGCGATGAAGGCGATGATAAGATTTCCAAACAAGCACGATTAGAAAAAATTGAGCCGATGGAAGTTGTTCAGCGTTATACCAATGGCTTTCACGATGTGATGTTGGAGTTGGGAAATATTCCCCCAAGCATCGAACCTACTGCAACAGGACATTTGATAGAACAGATTGAGATGGTAAAACAAATTCTTAAAAACGGCTTTGCTTATGAGTCTAATGGTTCTGTTTATTTTGATGTAGTGAAGTATAACGAATCCCACAATTACGGAAAACTCTCTGGTAGAAATATCGAAGAGCAACTAGAAGGACAAGGAACACGCAAACTAGACGGACAAGACGAAAAGAAAAACAGTGTAGATTTTGCTATTTGGAAAAATGCAGACCCTTCACACCTTATGCAATGGAACACAGAGTGGGGCAAAGGTTTTCCTGGGTGGCATTTGGAGTGTTCTGTAATGAGTACAAAATATCTTGGAAATGAGTTTGATATTCACGGTGGAGGAATGGATTTGCAGTTTCCTCATCACGAATGTGAGATTGCACAAGCCGTAGCCACCACAGGAAAAGAGCCTGTAAAGTATTGGTTACATTCGAATATGCTGACCATGAACGGAACAAAGATGTCAAAGTCTTTGGGAAACGTAATTATGCCAGAGGAGCTTTTTACAGGAAATTCAGAACTTTTGACAGAAGCCTATTCACCTATGGTTTTTCGCTTTTTTATGTTCCAGACGCATTATCGCAGCACAATGGACATTACAGATGATGCGTTGAAAGCTGCCAAAAAAGGCTATTTTAAACTAATGAACGGAATCAAAAATGCTAAAAGCCTTGAATATCCTGAAACGGTAGAATTAAATGTTAATGAAAAACATGAAAGTGATATTCAAAAATCGGTAACTTCTGTTTTTAGAGGAATAAATGATGATTTTAATACAGCCAAATCTATTGCAGCTTTGTTTAATCTTGTCAAGAAAATAAATATGCTCCACACTGGACAGCTTGAGTTTTCTCAAATCTCAAAGGAATCTTTTGATAAACTGAAAAGTACATTGATTGACTTTACAGAACAGGTTTTGGGAATAAAAGAAGAGTTGCCACAAGGTGAAAAGATGCTCAAAGAAATGATAGTTACTTTAGTAGAAATGTATAAAGAAGCTAAAGAAGCTAGAAACTATGAAAAAGTAGATTATTTGAGAAGCAAAGCAAAAGAAATCGGTATTGTTTTCAAAGATATGAAAGACAAGATTGATTGGGCTTATGATGAGTAGAATTTAATCCTCATTGACGGAAACGTCTCAACGACGGTTTAGAGTCCGAATAAAAACGGCTTCAAAATATCAATATTTTGAAGCCGTTTTTTATGAAAAATAATAAGTTCGTAGGTTGAAGACTACAAATACATTTTTTAATTTTATTCGTCATCGATAAAAACCTTTTATAGTAGTCAGGTTTTTCTCTTAAAGTGATTTTTTAGGTTTTACATCCAAAATGAAACTATTTTTATTTTTTAGATGTAGTGTTTCTATAAATTAAAAAGGGGCAGTAGCCAAGAGGATAGGCAATAGAAAACGTTATCATTATCGCTTCATCGGTCAAATAAAGTTTACTACAATTATTTACACAGGTTCGAATCCTGTCTGCCCCACAAGTTTTGTGATAAAAAGTTATTACAATTCAAAAATAAAAAATACTAGGTCAATTTAGTCATACTTCTCTATTGGTTGAGGTTTCCCACATGTGGGGAGCTTAGGTTCGAGTCCTGTCTGATTAGAAATTACCTGTATTTTTTGACTGTATGGGGACAGTAGCTCAGTCTGGTAGAGCAACGTATATTTTTATGATTATCGTTGTATTCTTTTTCAGTCGGTCAAATGAAAATTACTTCTAAGCTTTGGGTGCCGTGGGTCGCAGGTTCGAATCCTGCCTGTCCCCCTTTTTCTAAAAAAATAAGAAATTCAAAATATAAAGGTCAAATACGGCTTACTTCTAAATTCTTTGGTTGAAAACAGTCGTGTGATTACCTTTTTTATTAAGAATAACAAGTGGTAACAAATTGGTAGGCATTGGGATTTTAGTTTGAAAATTATCTTACAAAAAAATTAAACTACCATATTTACTTTTTAGGTCAATTCAAATTTACTACAAAACCCTTATTATAGTACACCCAAATGTCGTAGGTTCGAATCCTACCCACTTGGCAAGAAAAGCAGATTTTAAAAATAAAAAAATAGGTCAATCAAAACTTACTTCTTTTCGCTTAAAAGTCGGATTGCAATGCAATTCATAGTTTTGAGATTACCTTTTTTTATAAAAAATATCTAAGTGGTAGCTCAAATGGTAGAGCACTAGCATTTAATGTATAGATTACCTAAAGGTCAATATAGATTTACTTCTCGGCTCTAGGGGTTACAGGTTCGAATCCTGTCCACTTAGCAAAATATTACTCATTCTTTAGAGTGAGAAAAATATAACGAATACTTTAGTATTCAGAAAGAAATAGGTAGAAATAAAGGTCAATCAAGACTTACTTCTCCGTAAATAACAACGGTGCTATAAACGCACATTAGTCTTGAGATTATCTTTTTATTATTTACTGTCTTTCAAAAATAAATTTCAGGTCAAATAGGACTTACTTCGTTTGCCGACAGTAGGCAAATCGCTCTTAACGATTACCAGTTCTATGATTACCTATTTTTAAATTAAAACAATTATAATTTATGGAAACTATTTTCCCAACAACTACAAAATTCTCTAATCTTTCTGCTGTTGCTGTTCGTAACCAAGCCATTTATGTAATGACTGAAATGGCAGAAATTAATGAACAGATTGATACAAAAATTGGAGAAAACAAAAAGCTAAGACAAACAACTTCTGTTTTGGTGGCTAATTTAGCAAAGCTAGGTTTTGGAGTAGATGAGCAGCTTTTGACTGCGCTAAATAATCTGCCTACCAATTATCAGCTAATGATTGCCGATAAGTTCAAAACCATAATGGGAGTAAATAAAAACTGGACACCACTTGTAAAAGGTTGGGATGTGCCTACTGGCGAGGATATTACTGACCACTTGATGACTTGGTTTGTCAATGTATTTATTCCAAAAGGAAATAAAAAAAGAGGTGTAGAGTTAGCTTGTGGACACACAATTCCACCAAATACATTTCCTTTAGAACGCTATAATGGCTGTCCGTTTTGTGGAACTCCTTTTGAGTTTGGAGAACTAGAAGATGAGAATTTCGGACAAGGAAGCAAACTCAAAATGCTTTCTCTTTGGACTGACAAAGAAGCAAAACAGTATTTTGAAGATTTGTTGGCTTCCAAAACGGCTCTTGATGCTACTCAAATTGATAGCTTGAAAAAAATGATTCAAGCCTACAAAGAGGAAGGTTTACCAAGTGTAGAAATCAAAATGAAGGAAACGCTAATGGTTGTTATTTCTAATTTGGTAGAATTGGGTAAGGCTGAAAAAGCACAAGTTTATTTCAAGTCGCCTGTTGATGTGATGCGTTATTTGTGGTACAAACATACTGGTTTTTTACAGCTTGTAAAGCCAAAAGTAATTGTAGAACGCAAAGCCAAAAATAACAAACATATTGCAAGCGTAATTTTAAAAGAGTTAGACCAAAGTGCAGCAGCTAGATTAGCAGCAAAAACTGAATTGAAATTAAAATATTCAAGAAAAGAATGTTTTATGGTGGCCTCTTGGCTCAATAATTTGGAAATGAATGCTGATATAATGTGTGAGGCAATGCACCCAAAACGTGAAATGTGGGTTCGTTTTATTCGTGCTTTGCGTTTGGCAGAGTATAGCAAAAAAACAGGTTTTGAGAAATTAAAAACCGTTTTGGATAAATTTTATAATGAAGATTATAGAGTTTGGCAAGGAGAAGTTGATAAATATCGTTTGCGTACAGACGTAAATAAAACGATGCAACTCTTAAAGCAACGTCCTGGACTTTTTGCTAGGTCATTATTTGCCAATATGCTTTGGTTTGGAAAAGAGGATGTTTTGGAGGCTTTTTCTGAAATAATTGATAAAGTTCCTGCTCGTCTTGTTTTTACTTTGAATACCTATGCAGATTCTTATTTCACAAAAGGTGGAAATCGTGCTGTTAAGCCACTTGGAGGAACAAATAAGCATATTCCTAAAAATCAACTTCTTGCTCTTTATGATGAAGAAGGCTTGAAAGCTATGAAAGAAGGAATTGAAGAACTATGTATTTTGGCAATGAGAAAGCGTTTTGAAGCTCAAAAAATCAAAGATAAAAATGAGAACAAAACAATTTTTATTGACCCAATGCTTTTCAAAGTTCCTGTTTCGATAGGCGATAGAAGCGAAACCGTACAGGATATGCCTTCTGCACTTATGGGGACTCGTTTTGAGATTGAAGGAGATACGGTTCGTTTGTTTATGCAATGGGGCGAAGGCTTACCTGCACAACATTTGGATATGGATTTGAGCTGTCATGTGGCTTACAAACCAAAGGTAGATAATTCTAAAAGAGAATATTCTAATTATGGTACTGCTTATGATATTTGTTCATACAGCAATTTGGTTACAGATGGTTGTAAGCATAGTGGCGATATTATGAGTATTCCAGATAAAATTGGAACAGCCGAATATATTGATATTGATGTAAAAGAATTGCGCCAAAAGGGAGCAAGGTATGTTACATTTACTTGCAATGCCTACTCAAATGGAGAAATTACTCCTAATTTGGTAGTTGGTTGGATGAATAGTAAACACAAAATGACAATTTCAGAAAAAACAGGAGTGGCGTATGACCCTTCTTGTGTTCAACATCAAGTCCGAATCCAAAGAAATCTCACAAAAGGTCTTGTTTTTGGAGTTTTGGATATTGATGCAAATGAAATTGTTTGGTTAGAACTCTCATTCCACGGACAAGTAGTAGGACAGCTTGATATAAGAGGAGTAGAAACCCTTTTAGGAAAGCTAGATGCAAAACTTAGCATCGGAAATCTATTGCTTTTGAAAGCCGAAGCCCAAGATTTAGAGGTTTTGGAAACAAATGATGAAGAAAATCCTGCTGATGAAGTCTATTCGAAAGAATGGGCAATGAATACGGCAGCCGTTACCCAATTATTGGTGGATTAATTTTATACAATTTAACCGACACTTTTCGAAGTGTCGGTTTTTTTGGGTGCATAACAAATTGCTACATGATGTTGTTGGTATCGCTCACGCTAAAACACCAACAACGGCATTAGATTTTTATTCAAATTCTACGCCGAACGGGGGAAACCATAAAGCAAATACAAAATATGTTGTTGGGCTTAGTTTGTAACTAAGACCTATCAGTTATATAAATCTTCAGATTTATGTAGTCAAGTAAATACAAAAATACCTACTTAACTTGCAAGTCTAAGACTTGATGAACTGATAGGTCGTAGTCGCAGACTACGCCCAACACTTGTTTTTTTATTTTTTAGTCTTTGGAAGACTCAGCCGAACGGGGGACAACGCCCAACATTCATTTTTTTTGTTTGGCTATTGGAACACTACGACGAACGGAGGTAAATCGTAGTCGCAGACAACGCTTAACAAGTTTATTTTGCAACACTACGAGCAACTGGGGGGGCATTCATAATTCTAACCACTTATTTGCATTATTAATAGGATATATAGTTTACTAACATGAACTCACAAGGGAGAACCTTTATCTTAGAAGTGTCAAATATGAAGTTATTTACTTTATCAATGTTGTCAAGTAGTTCACAATCTAGAAATCCTTCAATGCCCTGTATGATTCTTATGTTAGAAACGCTTCCATCTGTTTCTATTACCATCGAAATGGAAAACATTACTGGGTTTGGTGGATTACCATGATTCCTAGGTAAAGTAATTCCCTTTAATACGAGTTTAGCTATTTGCCTATATTTATCTTCATCTTTCAAATAGATGCTATCATCAGTATAAAGAGATACATTTTTCTCAATGCCTTTCACATCAAAATAATCTATCTCTCCGTTTTCATTGAATATTTTATAAATGCGTCCACTATTATCATATACTAAAGAATCTTGACAAAATACTGTATTAGACACAAAAACAAAAAGTAAAAATAGCAAATGTTTCATTATTTAATTATTTGGTGAAATACTAAAATTATTCTTTCTCTTTCAACTCGTGTTGAATAGGATTACCATCATTACCATTAACATTCATCTCAATATTTCCAGAGCTACTTGAATCAAACTCTTGAACACTTTTAACTTCCCCCAGCCGTCGCTCGCAAAATGGCTCTCGCTTGGCTCTGCCGAGTGAGAATTATGTATTCGGCATCCTGCAGTGTATTTGTATTTTTAAACTAGAACAAATCTAAGGTTTTAAAGTTAAAATCAAAAAAGTATGCACATATAAAATACTCTGCGTTCTTGTTGGTGTTCCCATTTTAAAAAGTAAAAGAAGCCGTTGTTGTGTCTTTAGTTTCGGCTTGCCGTTACGATGACCAACAACTCAAACACACTAGTTGTGCGTAGAATGAAAAAAAAGTAGTTAAGCGTTGTCTATGACTACGATTTATCAGTATGGTAAGTCTTAGACCTTATCCTGTCCCATAAACTTTTCAATTTTGGCTATTGTTTTGTATTGATTTTATTTGTTTACTATTCTTACCTTCATTTTATGTTATATCAACCTTTGGAACATTGGAGCGAACGAGAATTTATGGGTTGTGGTGTTGAAGACTTACGAGAAGCGAAGAGTATTTCGAAGATGGCAGATAAATTATTAGCTACTCCAGAAAACTCTTTCAGTAGTAGCGTAGGTAATAGCCTACGAAAAGCAGCTTGGCGTATTTTTTCAAAGGAAGAAGTAGATATTAGCTACGGACATTATCGTCAATCTTCTCTTCGTTGTTCTTCTGAATCTATGGTTTTGGTTCACCAGGATACAACAGATTTGAATTTTGGAGGTCATTTGGCTAGTGAAGGTTTAGGTGACTTAGGAGGTAGTACTGGCAAGCCTATTCTAGGTCTTTGTGTTCATAGTGCTTTAGTTACTACGGAAGCAGGTATTCCTTTGGGTTTGATTTCACAAAAGATATGGGCGCCTACAGTGGGCAGTAAAGAAAAAAAAGTAATTCCTCACCTTCCAATAGAAGAAAAAGAAAGTTATCGTTGGTTAGAGGCTCTACAAGATATTAGCCATCGTTTAAAAGATGTTTCTAAGGTAATTGTAGTTTCTGATAGAGAGAGTGATTTTTATGAATATATTGATGCTACTCGTGGTAGAAATGTGGAGTTGTTATTTAGAGTGCATCATTTACGTCGTAGAGTATATGCAAATGGAGAGAAGATAGCTCTAGGGCAAGTTAGTTTTTCATCATTATCAGAGATAGATGTTTTTCTACCTAAGAGCAAAACTAGAGAAGCTAGAAGAGCTCGTCTTACAATAAGCTGGGGAGATATTATTTGCCCACCTTCGCAAAGGAAAAAGGGATCAGAACATCCTTTATCTCTTATTATAGCTAAAGAAATGCACCCTCCCAAAGATCAAGAGGCAGTAGAATGGTATCTACTAACCACTCAAAAAATAGTTACCCTTCAACAGGCACTTCTTTGTATAGAACACTACAAAAAACGTTGGACTATTGAGCGTTGGCATTATGTGCTTAAACAGGGTTTACGAGTAGAAAAACTACAGTTTGATACATTTACTTCACTATCTAATGCTATAAGCTTACTCTCCATTGTAGCTTGGCAACTTTATTTGCTCAAAAAACTGGCAGAAGACTATGAAGATATTTCTGCTGATCAAGTATTGACAAAGATACAACTAGAGGTGTTAGGAAAACAAAGTCAGAAAAAAATACGCTACCTTCAAGAGGCTTTGATACGCATCGCTGTGTTAGGTGGATTTACACCATCTAAAAAACAACCTCTACCTGGCGAAATGACAATATGGAAAGGGTATAAGATGCTTAGTTTAATAGTTCAAGGCTATAAACTGGCTAACCCAAAAAAATATGGGACAGGATAAGGTCTTAGACTTGCAAGACCAGTAGGTATTTGTGTGTTTAGAATCCAAATATGCTCTAGCCGTTTTTGGTTTCATCGGTAAAAATACTGAAAATAGCTTGAAATAATAAAGACCTTTTACATAGCTTTTGCTTTTGTAAAAGGTCTTTTTTAATAGAGCTTTATATTTATTGATTCAAACTAGTTAAAGCCTCTTGCATTTCTTTAAAGCTCACTTCTCTGTACTTTAAATCTATCGGAGTGGTGCTTACTTTAGTTTCTTGGAGAGCCATAAAAATTTTGTCTTCTTTTTTACGAATCCCAAAAACAGTGATAGGTTCATTTTTTGGAATATTTGGAAATAAATTTTTTCCACCCATAGAACTTCCTTTCATAACTGAATTAATATTATTGAAAATTACTCTCACAGGTAAAGAAGAATTAACGAGCAAATCTACCTTATCTTGCTTAGGAACGCTATAAAACCTATCACAATTAATCCAACCCAAATCACTTACACTCATTACATAAGATTCCAAAGTACCTGCCGAAACATTACCTGCGTTTTTGGCTACAATTTCATTGTTTCTATCTATAATTTTTTGTCTGTAAGCATCATATCTAGCCTGCATTGTTTCATTTTTCTTTCTCAAAAAATACTCCCTTCTTCTTACCACTTTATAATCTTCTTTAAATGGTTTGGCTGTTGTTTGTACTATGGCTGTCCAAATTAAGATAGGATTTTTGCGTTTTTTGTAAGAAATAGTATAACTTTCTTCTTCTCCTCTTCGCTGTGTTTTTTTCCATGTTCTAAACTCATCTTCTCCTTTCTCCAAAACATCTTTCCAAATATCTAAGGACTGAACATAAAAGTTTTTCTTGTCTTGGCTACAACTTCTTATAGTAGATAATTGAGTAGTAAAACGAAGTCCTGCGCCAGAATTTACACTACGGGTAAGGTTCGTTTGAGTAAGTGCATTATTTGTTCTGTACAATTCTTCTACAATTAGTCCTGTACCTTTTTTTCCTAATTCGACAGCTACTTTAATTGTATCATAAACATAACGCTCTTGGTCTTCAAGGCTGGGATAAATTTCTCTTGAAAAGGTAGAGTAATATTCGATGTAAGTGGTATCCTTTCCTAAACGTTGGTTTCTATTATAATAATAATCGCCACTCTTAAACGTATTTTTACCTGTTACTTTTCTATGGTTTACTTTCCTGAAATTAGCTGTATGTTCTTTACTTATTGCTACATCAAGATTTTCAGAAAGAGCCTCAACTGTTTCCAAAACTATTTCTACATCTCCACATTCACAATCACTTACATTACTTACTTCTTTGTCTATTTGTTCTTTGTTAGATAGAGATATTGTGTGATAAAAATCTCTTTTTGGGGGAAGTCCTCTTAGTCGTATCTTTTTTCTAGTGTTTGTCCAGCTAGAAGGAGGGTTTGAAGCCAAATTTGCATTGGCAGCATTAGAAGAAGCCAAATAAACACTCATTCCATTTTTATTTCTCTTTTTGGTATTAATACTAGGAAGTTCTATATCAATTTCCTTTTTTAGACTGACTTCTTTTCCATCAGAAGTTGCCTTCAAATGAAGCATCCCACCACTTTCCAAAAAACCATCTTCTGTATTCGTTGTCAGACCAGAAAGCAAGACAGTTGATTTATCATAAAATTCTTTTACCTCAAAAACAACAGGTTCTGTAATTGGAGAGCCATCTTTAAAATAAAATGAACCTGAATCGATATGAATATACGTTCCTAAATCACAAAAAATATCTCCTTCTCCATTATTATTTATCTCAAAAGTTTGAGTTTTGGGCGCAAAACGAGCAAAAAATTCAGATGAATCAGTAGCAGAAAAAACATCTAATTCGTCTTCTGAAAACATTGTTTTTTTGTTATCAGCATCAGAAAAATTATTTTCCAAATTTGAAGAACCATTTTCTATCAATGCTGTTCTTTCATCGATAGTTTCCAAGTTCGGACGAAGTGTGTTGTCTGTTTGCACAGATTTCTCTTCCGTTTTTTCTTCATTAACCTTATCATCAGAACCTGTCTGACAGCTAGAAAAATTAATTAAAATAAAAGCAAGAAAAACAGAGAAATAGAGCAAATTGATATTTGAAGAGTAGGTTTTTTGAGAATGAATTTTCATAGCTAGGTTGATTTTTAGGTAGTTAAGAATAGAAATATAATTACATATAGAATGTAGTATACTTTTATAAGTAACGCAAAAATCAAAATTTAGTATAAGTTTTTTTCAAAAAACGAAATAAATCAAAATCATTCTGTTTTTACGAAATCAGATTTTGTTCTTAAAAGGATATTTGCTAGTTGAGGAGAAAAAAGTAATAACTGATTTTTGAATAAAACAAAATACTTTCCTCTCGCTGTATAAATTTCTAATTTTTGAGGTTCTTCATTTCTAATATCATTCAATGAAAAAATAGCTGTTGGAGAAAGAGATTTTAAAGAATCTTGAAGGTTATCATTTTTGACATACTGCTCTCCCATCACCCCACTAAAATAAGGCAAATACTCATAAATTCTGTTTGTATCAGCTTCTGCTAAACCTCTTATTTTGAATGTTTTTCCTGTAAAATCTATTGTAAAACTTTCCTCTTTATTTTGTGGATAATCTACTGAAAGAGAGCGAAATGTATTTGGTGTAGTGGCTAAAAGTGTTCGGTCTTGCCATTCATATGGACGAATATCAAAAATATCTCTTATTTGTAAATAATAACCAGGAATATAGATAGAATAAGGCGAAGTAGATTCTTGTTGCATAGCGTATGTTTCGCCTTCATGCGTACAGACTTTATAATTTCGAATCTGATTATCATTTCTAAAAACTTGTACATCAATTCCGTTTAATAAAAAGCTATTGATAACTTCATCTTTTATGCTTTCCGAAACAGGTTTTTTGACTTCAATACGCTGCATAATTGCCCAAAGAGAAGCAATCATTTCTTCATCCACTACAAAATCATCATTCATTAGCCAATTGCTAGAATTGATTTGGCTTTGAGAAAGTATTTGTTCTCCCAAAACAAGTTTCGTTATTCCTGTGGTATCTTCCAACGCAAATTTTGTTTCACTAATTATAGATTTATCAGAAGATGATTTTTGAGAAGGAATAGTAAAAAAGATAGCTAATAATAAGATGACAGCTAAAAGTGTAAGCAATTTTAGTTTTAAAGAAAAACCTGTATTCGAAGTAGATGATGTGTTTCTGCTCATGAAAATTAGTATGGATTTGACAGTATTATTTTATAAAAATAGCTCAAAGAATACACTTGATTTAGTTTACAAATATACATAAAAGACTTTCTAGTCTCTATTTCGTTTCTAATAATTTATTAAACTAACATATATAAGTTGTCTTTATAATTAGTTTTGAGCAATTTTGTATTTAATTTAAAAGTAATATTTATTCATTAGCTCAAATCAATATGAATTTTTCTATAAAAATAGGAAGTATTTTGTCTTTCCTAGTAGTTTTTATCTCACTACCTTCATTTGCTCAAGAGGAAACAGAAAAAAAGCTAATCAACTCACGCCCAAAGCTAGTTATCGGAATCGTTGTCGACCAAATGCGTTATGATTATTTGTATCGTTTTTATGACCAATATTCTGAAAATGGCTTCAAAAGGCTTTTGAATGATGGCTTTTCTTGTGAAAACACACATTATAATTACACTCCAACAAATACAGCTCCTGGTCATGCTTCTATTTTTACAGGAGCAACTCCGACCAATCACGGAATAATAAATAACAATTGGTACAGCAGAACAGAAAATAGGAAGTTTTATTGTGCAGAAGATAAGACAGTAAAAGGTTTAGGAACTCCAAATCCAGATGACAAGCAGGGACAAATGTCGCCTCTTAACCTCAAAACAAGTACAATTACTGATGAGCTACGATTAGCAACCAATCAGAAAGCAAAAGTAGTGGGTGTTTCTATCAAAGATAGAAGTGCCATTATGCCAGCAGGACATATTCCAAACGGTGCTTATTGGCATGATGCAAGTTCTGGGAAGATGATTAGCAGCACTTATTATTTTGAAGAATTACCAAAATGGGTAAATGACTTTAATGACAAGAAACTACCAGATGCGTATATAAAAAAAGGTTGGGAGTTGCTTTTTCCTTTAGCAAATTATACAGGAAGTTTTGCAGATGAGAATAAATATGAAGCAAATCCAACGAAGGAGAAAAAAGCAACTTTCCCTTATTTTATTGAGGAATTTGATGCAGAAAAAAAATACAGGCAGTTTCCTTATACTGCTCTTGCCAATAGCTTTTTGAAAGATTTTGCTGAAACTGCAATTTTGAGTGAGAAACTAGGAGAAGATGAGATTACTGATTTTCTGACACTTAGTTTTTCGGCAACTGATTATGTAGGACATCGTTACGGAATTTATTCAGTAGAAGTTCAAGATACTTATTTGAGGTTGGATAGAGAATTAGCTACTTTTTTTGAGTTTTTGGATAAAAATGTAGGAGAGGGAGAATATACACTTTTCTTGACAGCCGACCACGCAGGTGCGCCTACGCCTTCACATTTGCATGATTTACAGTTTGATGCTGATTATTTAGAGTGGAAGCCTATGAAAGATAGCTTGAATAACTTTTTAGAAAAAGCGTATGGAGAAGGAGATTTTGTAAGTTATCTCAGCGATCAAGATGTATACCTGAATAGAGAATTATTACTTGAAAGAAAAATTTCACTTCAAGAAGTTCAACAAAAGACGAGAGATTTTTTACTTACACAAAAAGGAATTTCTCAAGCCATTACAGCAACAGAGCTGAGTAAGCAAATTCAGAGAACAGGTTTCATGCAACTTATTCAAAACGGATTTAATCCAAGACTTTCACCTGATGTAGCTTTTCTTTATCAATCAGGGCATATGGATTCCTATTATAAAAAAGGTGGAACTAATCACGGAACTCCTTATACGTATGACACGCAAGTTCCACTTTTATTTTTTGGTAAAAATATCAAACAAGGAAACACCTATCGCAGAGTAGAAATTACAGATATTGCTGCTACTTTAGCTTCTCTATTAAAACTCCAACAACCAAGTGGTTGCATAGGAAATCCTATTGTAGAGATTTTGGAATGACATAAGAGTTAAATAAAAAACAGCAATTATTACAATAGAAGAGCAATTTCTGAAAAGGAATTGCTTTTTGTTTGTAAAAAGGAATAAAAGTGTATTAAAGATGAAGTTTTACCGAATAATATTATGAATATGCCAAAAATTATTCTATTTTTGTTTAGTGGCTTGTATAATGGTTAGTCTAATTAACCATTAAGTAAGCTTTTAAATTTTATTATTTATTTCACTCAACTCAATTAATTTAAAACAAGTTTATGAATAAATTACTACTGCCTATTTGGGGTGTGATTTGGCTTATATTTGCTATTATTAATCCTAATTTTGCTCAACAGAATGGTGTCATTCGCTGTGCAACTATGGAAAATGATGCAGTTTTAAGAGCTAATAATCCTAACTTAGGAACATTAGAAGATATGGAGAATTTCTTAGCTCCAATTATAAGAGAAAAGAAAGAAAGCATTCAGAATGGTACAAATTTACATATTGTAAATGGAGTTTATATTATTCCTGTTGTTGTTCATGTTGTGCATGATGGAGAAGCGATTGGAACAGGAGATAATATTTCTTATGCTCGTATAGAATCTCAAATAGAAACACTAAATGATGATTTTCGTCGTCGTGCAGGTACAAATGGATTTAATAATGATCCTGTCGGTGCTGATACACAAATTGAATTTCGTTTAGCACAGCGTAAGCCAGATGGTTCTGGGTTTGGTGCAGAAATCGGTGTAAATCGTATTGATAGAAACACTCAAGGTTGGGGTGCTCCTCCCTATAGCACTGCTTTTATTGATGCTACTATAAAGCCATATACAAGTACAACACAAGGATATGATGGTACTGTATATATGAGTTTTTGGTGTGTGCCTATTAGTGGGGGTGTTTTAGGGTACGCACAATTTCCTACTACAACACTATCTGGAATGGATTGCAATGCCCAAAGTATTGTTACAGATGGCGTTGTTCAGACTACAGGTTCAGTAGGTGGAGAAACTGTTCCAAGTACATCAGCTCCTTATAACTTAGGAAGAACAGCTACTCACGAGATTGGACACTGGTTAGGACTTCGCCATATTTGGGGCGACGGTGGCTGTGGTGTAGATGATTTTTGTGAAGATACGCCTACTGCTGGTGGCTCTAACTTTGGATGTGCTAATACAACAAATTCTTGTACAGACACTCCAGTAGATAGACGTGATATGGTAGAGAACTATATGGATTACTCTGATGATGCTTGTATGAATATCTTTACAAATGACCAAAAGATTCGTATGCGTACTATTTTAGAAACTACTCGTTTTTCTCTTATTAACTCAGAAGCTGCTATTCCACCAAATGCAGATGATGCGGGTGTATTGGCTGTTCTTACTCCAATTGGAGATGCTTGTACAGGTACTATTACGCCATCTATTCGTATCAAAAACTATGGTTCTAATACACTTACAAGCCTAACAATAGAGTATGGAGTAGATGGTTCTTTTTCTGAAACACAAGCTTTTACAGGGTTAAATGTAGCTCCTAATGCTAGTGCAGAACTTACTTTAAACAATATTACAGGAGTTGCTCTAGGTACTCATACATTTGAAGCTCGTTCTACTCTTCCAAATGGGGTAGCAGATCCTTTTACAGCTTCTGATTTATCAGATTCTGACTTTACCTTAGGAGATGGAATACTACCAATTGTAGCTGACTTTGAAGGAGCATCATTTCCTCCTACTTCTTGGGAACGCCAAAATCCAGGTAACGACTGTGATTTATGGGTAGCTGATGCTAGTCCTAATTTGGTGGGTTCAGATGGAGCTCGTACTAAAGCTGGTTTGGTAAGACACCATAGTTATTCAGGTGCAGGACAGGAGGATATTTTAATTTCTCCTTCTATTGACTTGACTGGTGCAGGTTTGGCAAGTGCAGCTGTAGAGTTTGATGTAGCATACCGTAGAAGAAATGGAACAGTGAGTGAAACATTACGTATTGATGTCTCAACAGACTGTGGAGCTACTTGGCAACCAACAGCTATTTATGAAAAAACAGGTGATGCTCTTGCAACAGTAACACCAAGTTCTACGGCAGCTTTCTTTCCAACAGCAGCAAGTAACTGGCGTAGAGAAACAGCTTCTTTGAATGCTTATTTAGGGCAAAGTGTTAAAGTTCGTTTTGTAACTGTAAATGCAAACGGAAACAACCTATGGATAGATAATATCAGAATTTATGATGCTCGTCCAGAAGTTCAGTTTAATACAACGACAAATACTATTACAGAAAACTCTGTTACAGGTACAGTTGATTGTAGAGGGTATGAAGATGTGAGTATTCCAGTAGATATTACTCTTGCTCCGCCATCTGATGTTACAGTAAATGTAGCCGTAACAGCAGGAACGATGACAGCAGGTCAAGATTACGTTCTACAAACTCCAACACTTACTTTTGCTAATGGAGTTACAACATCGCAAGATGTAGTGGTAAGAGTTTTCAATGATGATGCTTTGGAAGTGGCTGAAAATCTTGAGCTTACTCTTTCTGTAATAGGTGCAGATGCTATTTTAGGTACAAATACAGTTCATACACTAACTGTAAATGACAATGATGCTAGTACCCAAACAGTTAATCAAACTTTATTCTCAGAAGATTTTGAAGCACAAACCCTTGGCACTCCTTCTGGAGGTTGGACAGTAACAAATGCTACAGCAGGAAACAATGTTTGGGTATTTGGCGAGAATGGAGGAATGACAGGTAATAATAGTGCTTATATTACTAATAATACTACAAGTCGTCCTTTAGCTTATACAAATAATAGCACTTCAAGAACTCGTTTGGTTTCTCCAGCCATAAATACAGTAGGAAATACTAACCTTCAACTTAGCTTTGACTTCAAAGTGAGAGGAGAGAATGGAACAACAACTGTTTGGGATTATGGTCGTTTGATGTATTCTACTTCTGCAACAGGGCCTTATACAAGTATTACAGGACCTGCTGATAATGTAGGTAATGGAACAGTTACTAATGCTGTACCATTTTTTAATCAAACAACTTCTACTGCTTATTCAGTTACCCTTCCTGCTGCTTGTCAAAACCAAGCTACTTTATATTTAGTTTGGAGATGGGATAATGATGGCTCTGTTGGTAATAACCCTCCATTTACAGTTGATAATATTGTTCTTACAGGAGATACTGAAGTAGAATATGCAGTAGAGGATGCAGTAGTGTCTGAACAAATATATTTAGGACCTAATAGTACAGTTTATGTTATTAGTTCTAATAATAAAGTAATGGCTAAACTAGAAAATAATACAACACATGATTATGGTTGTACTACAGTAGCTATTGATAGAGCAGGTACAGGACAGGTTGCCTATACTGAAGCAGGTGCTGCAAATGGGCTTACTGAAAAGTCATTATTAATTACGCCTACCAATACATCAACTGAAGATATAGGTGTTACTCTTTATTATACAGATGCAGAAAAAACAGGATGGGAAACTGCAACAGGACGCTCTTGGACAGTTAATGCACAGATGCAACGTACTGGAGGAGCAATCAGTAATGTAAATCCTGCAACACCAAATGCAAATGGTGCTACTAATACTGAACATGCAATTACAACAACTTCTTATTTGACTACTGAACACGCAGTTGCTGCAACTGTAAATAATGGTTTTGGTAATGGTAATGCATCTGGTGGTTTAGCAATTGGTAATCCTCTTCCATGTAGTATTACAGGAATTACTTCTGTAAGTGAAACAGCTTGTAGTAATGATAGATATACAGCAACAATCACAGTTACTTATTCTAATCCTGCTGGAAATTTAGTAGTAAATGGACAAACATTTACAACAACTAGTAGCCCACAGACAGTAACTCTTGTAAATCTTATTGCTGATGGTAATGATGTAGATGTAACAGCATCTTTTTCTACTGGATGTACTCTTACCTCTACAGCCTTATTTACAGCACCTGCTGCTTGTGGAACTACAGGTGGTGGAGGCTCTCCTCCAGTAACAGTTGGTGTGCCGACAGGTTTTGTAGCAACTGGCGTTTCTACTTCTCAGATTGATTTAACTTGGGATGCTGTTGGTAATGCTACAGGTTATCTTCTTTTTGAAGGAAACACTCTTTTATCAGAAATTACTTCTGGAGCAACTACTACATATGAGCATACAGGTTTAGAAGCTGATAGCTATCACGCTTATAGATTGTTTGCTTTAAATGGTTCTGTTCGTTCTCCAAGAGCTTCTCAAGCAAATGATGCTACTTTCCCTAATGCTCCAACTGTTGTTTCTACAACTCCAAGTTGTGGAACAGGTTCTGCTGGTATTGTGCTTAGTGGAAGTGGTGCAGTATTTAACGTTTATACGACCGAAACAGGTGGAACAGCAGTTGATCAGACAGATGATAACAACTATGAAACACTTACTATTTCTGAAAACACAACATATTATATTAGTATGATTGGTGTTTATGGAAAAGAAAGTCAGACTCGTACACGAGTAGATGTAGTTGTAAACACGCCATTTGCAGCCACTATTGCAGAGGGTTCTTCTGTTCGTAGCTGTGATGCAAGTGCAACTTTGACAGCTAATGAAGTAGCAGGTGCAACTTACGTATGGCTCAAAAACGGAGCTGAAATTGCTGACAGTAATTCAAGTTCTTATACAGTTACTAGTAGTGGAAGTTACGAAGTACGTATTTCAAGAGAAACTTGTGTAACCACTTCAAGTAGTAGCCGTGTTATTCTTAACTATGCTCCTATTGCCGAAATAGTAAACGGTACTTTAGTTCGTTTCTGTGATAATGGAACACTTAGAGCTAGAGAAGCTTCTAATGCGACTTATTCTTGGATGCTTGATAATGTAGTTGTAGGTACAGAGCAGGAAGTTTCTGTTTCTCAATCTGGACAATATACGCTTACAGTTACAGAAGAAGGTTGTACGGCTACTGCTAGTATTGATGTTGAAGTTACTTCTTTAGCAGCTGTTTCATTTACAGCTTCTGATTCTGTGTTCTGTTCTGGCGACCAAGTAACTCTTACTGCTGATTTAGTAAATGGTGTTACTTATAACTGGAGTAGAGATGGAAGAGTATTCCGTAGTAATGTAGGAAATACAGTTACAGTCAGCTCAACAGGTGATTATAGTGTTACTGTTTCTCAAAACGGTTGTACAAGTCCTGCTTCTGCATCAGTAAGCATTGAGCGTTTGAATATTGAAACGACTTATCTTCGTACTACAGAAACAACTCTTTTCTTAGAACCAGCAAATGAATCTACAGTAATTACAAATGTAGTTTGGTTCTTTAATGGCGAAGAAAGTGGTTTGAGTGGCGAGACAATCACACCAACAGAAGATGGAAACTATTCTGCTCTTTTGACCTATTCAACAGGTTGTACTTTCCAAACTCGTACGGTGTCGTTCAGTTTGCCAGTAGTAGTGGTTGGAGAAGAAGAAGAGTTTATCAAAACTCTACGCATCTACCCAAATCCTAGTTCAAATGGAATGTTCCAAATTGACTTAGGACAAAATACTGATGCTGTTACTCTTATATTGACTGACCAATTAGGAAGAACATTGGAAACAATTGCTCTACCTTTAAATACAAACTCTTATCAATTAGATTTGAGTAAATATGCTTCGGCACTTTATACACTTCAATTCAAATCTGAAAAAGGAATAGTTACTCGCAAAATTGTTATTGAAAAATAATAGTTTGTAAACTATCTTTTAGATTATAATTAAAAAAAAAGCAACCTTAGAAATAGGGTTGCTTTTTTTGTTATGAGTATTTCTTTATTTTCTTCTTCTTTTAGGCTTTCCGAATCTCTTCACTTTTTATACTCTCAAGAAGGGTTGTAGAAAATGAACTAACATTATCTATCACTTGTTGGACTTTTTTTTAGTCCAACGAAAGATACTTTGGCAAGATATGTCAAAAACACGAGTTACACTTCAAAAACTAGATTTTCAACCTGCACAATCTAGTCCTTTTGTTTCTTCACTAGCTCGTTTTGAAGAAATAACACTTAAAAAAACACAGTCTTTGCATTTTATGCATTTAGATTTAGGATTGCCAAAGCCATTACTCATTACAAACTAAATTATCTGAACCACGTTTATGACACGTAAGTGAAGCAGAAATCATAGAAAAAGAAAGTTAAAATCAAATAAAAACAAAATATGGGAAATCACTCGTGAAATTACACTACTAAATTCTTCTGTAATTTTTGATTTTATTCTAAGTCCTTGTTATTAATATAATTGCATAAGCATATAAAATTTATCTACACTTGATAACCAAACATTTTAATCATCCTCGGTTTTTTTGTCTTATTTTCTCAAAAATATTTCTAGGTGTATTCAAAACAATGCACAAAATTTGTAGTTTTATTGACTATGAAATCTTCTAATCGCTTACTTATTCAAGACAAATATTTTGTACCCTATTTGTCAGAGCAGCAAATGCAACAACGTGTACAGGAATTAGGACAGCAAATTGCGACTGATTATGCAGACAAAAAACCTCTTTTGTTATGTATTTTGAATGGTTCTTTTGTTTTTGCAGCTGACTTAGCTCGTTCGATGGACATAGTTTGTCAGGTTTCTTTTTTGAAATATTCTTCTTATGTAAAAGATAAATCTTCCAATACGGCTAAAGATTTATTAGGAATCCAAGGATTAAATGAAGATTTAATAAATCGTCATTTGATTATCGTAGAAGATATTGTCGATACTGGAAATACAATGAATCAACTTCTAAAAGAACTCTCTTCTCACAAACCTGCAAGTATAGAAATTGCTACTTGCCTCTTCAAGCCTAGCGCACTTAAATTCAATATTTCTTTAAAATATATTGGTTTTTCTATCCCTAATGACTTTGTGATTGGTTATGGTTTAGATTATGATGACTATGGACGACATCTGTCTGGGATTTACATTGCAGATGAAAATCAAAACTAGTAAAGTAAAAAGGAACTTTGTTTGTTCTTTTTTCCTTTTATTTTTTTAGTGAGTGTTACAATCAAAATTAATTTTGAGACAGAAAATTTAATCTTTTAAAGAGTTTATATTTCACAAGTGTGTATGAATTTTATTTATATGATTTCTGTAGCATTCTTTTTTCCACACTAAAATACAAGTTGTCATGACACACACCATGAGATATAAAGACCTCAAAAAATTGGTTGCAGAAGGAGAAGGCTTGCATATAGAATTTAAACGAAAAGTATATTATCCTCAAAAAATATTGCGTGAAGTAGTAGCTTTTGTAAATACTGATGGAGGAAAGTTGTGTATCGGAGTTTCGGATAACGGACTTATTCCAGGATTAAAATATCCTGATGAGGCTATTTATATGATGGAAAAAGCAATGGAAGATTTTTGTAAACCTGCCGTTACTTACACAATTTATAGAGTTGCCGTTCCTTACACAAACGGATGCGAAGTAGTTGTTTTTGATTTTGAGCCACATCCAAGACGACCTATTTATTTATTGTATAAAAAAAATACACGAGTAGGAAAAGCGTATGTACGGATTGCTGATAAAAGCGCACAAGCAAGTAAAGAAATGCGTAAAATTATGAAGGCAAGAGCCAATGAAAAGGATGTTTTGCTACAATACGGACAACACGAAAGAACGCTTTTGCAGTATTTGGGTTCTCATAAACGAATTAATGTAGAGGAATATGCCAATTTAGTCAATATTTCTCAAGCAGAAGCCTCAACAATATTGGTAAATATGACCCTTGCAAATATCATAGAGGTAAAACCACAAGAAGGAGGGTACGATTTTTTTGTACACGGAAGAGTTGGTTTTAAAGCTTAGAAAAAAAACCTATAAGATGTTGAAACTCTTATAGGTTTTGTCATACTACTAGATATTTTTCTTTTGACCTCCCCCAGCCCCTCCGAAGGAGGGGAGAAAATACTATTCAAAGTCCCTCCTTCGGAGGGATTTAGGGAGGTCGTTTTTTTTTGTCTAGTAGTATTAATCTTGACGGAAAACAAAAACAGGGATTTCAGAATGATTGGCTACATTTTCTGCAATACTTCCCATCATAAACCTAGAAAAGCCTTTTCTACCATGTGTTCCTAACATAATCATATCAGCTTTATTTTCTTCTGCAAAAGTTAGGATTCCTTCTTCTTCTGTATAATAGTTAAAAATATTCATTGTAAAATCTTCTTTTTCCATTTTTAAGTCTTTTGCAAACTCTCGCATTCTTTTTTGAGTAGTAGGAGTAGCTTCAAATGTACTTGGCGTAACAATATTCAATAGGTGTACCGTACTTCCATAAAGCGTTTTGAAAAGTGGAAAAAGTCGTGCTGCTTCTCCTCCCATTTCTGAAAAATCAGAGGCAAAAACGATATTTCTAGCATTAAAATCTCCTTCATCATCTTTGATTACCAAAACAGGACAGTTTGCATTTCTGACTACTTTTTGTGTGTTAGAGCCAATAAATACCTCTCCCAAACCAGAAGCTCCACTAGAACCCATCACAATCAAATCTACATCAGACTCTTCTACTACGGTATAAATCTGACGGTGTACTCTATCAAAAACTACTTTTTCGATAAAGGTAATTTTAGGGTATTTTTCTCTTGCTTCACGAAGTTGTCTTTTCGTTTCTTTCATTGCAAACAAGATAGCAGGAATATCATCTTTTCCACTATTTTCGTGATTTCCGACTGTATCTAAGGCTAGTTGATATTGTGGACGGTCTGTCTCTGGAACATCAATAATATGTAAAAGTGTGATTTTAGAATCAAATTGAGTAGCAACATCAGCTGCAGCTTCTAAAGCAGCATACGAACGAGGAGAAAAATCAATAGGAACGAGAATATTTTTGAACGACATAAAGATTAAGTTTGAGTGTAAATTTAAAAAATCTAAGATAATAAAATATCTGATTGTTTACTTTCTATAACGTAAAATTACTTCTTTAGATACACAAATTCTTATGACTTTTATCTTGTCTTTTAATGACTTTTGTTAGGTTTTTTGGTCAATACTAAATCAATATCTACCATGTTTTTTCTTTCTGTTTTTCAACCAACCTCTTTTTTCCATTCTCTAATTATATTCTCAAACGAATCAGAGCTTTTAAAACACTCTAAATCTCTTGGCGAAGTAGTAGCTATTTTATTACAACCAAAACAAATCTTCATAGCAAAAAAAGGTTTTCCATCTTTAAAGAAAATTACTACTTCTCTGAAAATAGGAATACAACTAATTTGCTCTATTTCTGTACAGTCATTTCTTTCATAGAATAAGGAAACAAACTCTTTTATCTCCGTAGAATCTGTAATGGAATATTGTTTTTCATAATGATTGACATATCCTTGGTAATCATCCAAATCAAAATGATAAGAATTGAGCAAATCATTTACTTTTCGTTGATGCGTTTGAAACTCTAGCCATCTTTGGGATATTATTTTACTCTTCTTTTTCTTTGAAAGTCTTTTTTTTGTTGGATTAAAAACAAAATTCTTATTCTTTATCATTTTCAGTGTATCCGTAGAAAGAACAACAATAGAATCTACTTCTGATTTGGGAAGATGATTTTACCACACAAAAACAGAGTCAGATTGAGCCAAAACCAGATTATTGAAAAATAGAAAAATGAAAATGAATAAGTATTTTTTCATGATGCGTTGAGTTTTATAAAACTTTGAAATTCATTTTTCATAAAACAAAAAGCCTTTCAAAATTAAATATAACTCTGAAAGACCTTTTGCTTAATTTTAATTTTTGAAAAATTTCTATTTTATACCTCTAGCATTCAAAGCTCTGTGATAACGCCTAGCATTTGCTTCGTGTTCTGCGTTTGTTTTGGCAAAAGCATGATAACCAGATAAGTCTTCTTTTGCACAGAAAAATATATATTCGTGATTTTCAGGTTTCAAAACAGCATTCAGACCAGAAATAGAAGGCAGACGAATTGGAGAAGGAGGTAAACCTACATATTTATAAGTATTAAAAGGAGATTCAATTTCTTTATGACGATTCAAAACTCTTTTAATAGTAAAATCATTATGAGCAAAAACAAGAGTTGGGTCAGCTTGAAGTAACATTTCTCTTTCTAAGCGATTAAGATAAACACCAGCAACACGAGGTTTTTCATCTTTGAAGCGAGTTTCTGCATCTACAATAGAAGCCAAAATAGCAACTTCTTTTTGAGAAAGTCCTTGTTCTTTGGCTAGTGCTTTTCGCTCATCTGTCCAAAATTTATCATATTCCTTTTTCATTCTCTCAACAACTTCTTCCTTTGAGTCTGTCCAATACATTTCATACGTATTAGGAATAAACATTGAAATAAAATTGTCTTTATCAAACCCAAACTCTTTTGCCGTACTTTCATCTTGTAAATAATTTGCAAACTCTGTAGAATCAATTGCCAAATTTGCTGTTATTTTTCCTGCTAGTTCTGGTAAAAAGCGCAAGTTTTCATTGAAAGTAACATTTACAGGAGCTTGAGCTCCAGAACGAAGCTGACGAACAAAGTCAATGGTATTTGTTTTGGGAGTTAGAATATAACGACCTGCTTTTACATTATCGACGTAGTTCATCCATTTTGAAAAGACACCAAAAGCGACAGGATGCTGAATCGTACCATCTTGACGCAATTTTTTTGCTAGTTGGTTATAAGTCATTCCTTTTGGAATATATAAAACTTGCTCTTTTGCTCCTTTCATTGTCAGAACAGAAGGCGTATAAGCCATTTGGTAAATATAAAAACTTGTACCGATAAGAAAGACAGATAAACCTGCAAAAAGTCCTAAGAAGACTTTGTACTTCATGCTTATTTTGCCTTCAGAATTTTCTTTTTTGGAAGTAGCCATTTTGATATATAATTTAGACCCTAAGGGTTTTCAGAAACCCTTAGGGTCTTTTTTTTATAATTATTTTTTAATCTCTGTATTTAAATATCCTTTGCGACGGATAACTGTTTCTACAAACTTGATTTCATTTTCAGATTTGAAAATAGTAAAAGGAAAATACAAGAACTCAAATTTTGACATGTAGAGAACAAAAGCATCTTCTCTTTTTTCTACTTTGATAATTTTATCCCATTTTATTTCTGAACCTCTTTTTGCATCTACCATCATCATAATACGTTTACTATTGATATCATACGCATATTTGTCAAACAAAGGTTTTGATTTTTCGTGCATTGTGAGCCCTTTGAACTGAATATACCAAAAAAGAAGGTATAAACCCGATAGCGTAATGGCAACACCTAATCCCCAACCCCACAAACCAAAAGCAAGGAAGATAAGGAAGATAGCAGGAGGAATGAACCAAACCCACCACCATTGTTTGAGGGCATTTACAAAAGAAATTTTGACATAAACATCTGGGTCGATTTTATATTTTTTTGTTTTGACAATCATAAAAGACGGATTCGTAACGAATTTTTAGTGAATTGAATTACTATTTTAATTTGACTACAAAATTAAGGAAAATAATCTAAATCAGTTACCAGTTACCAGTAAATAGTAATCAGTTGTTGATAAAATAATATAAAAAACAAAACCCATGATTTTTATGTCATGGGTTAAAGTTTTAATTATCTTCATCTTCATCAGGTGGATGATGACCTCCTCGTTTGGAAAGCTCCTTCAATAACATTCTTCTAAATTGTCTTTCTGTTCGGTATAATTCCATTATTTTCTCTACCGAAACAACGGTTTTAAATTTTTCAAAATAGAGTTTTTCTAGCTCTAATTCTTGTTCACGTAACTCAAATGTCTTTTTGAAAGAAGCTTCTAACTTTGCCCCTGTTAGTCTCCTTCCTTCTCTTCTATTTTGTTTGAGTTGTTTTTTTATATTTTCCCTTTTAGTAGAATACTCATTATAAATAGGAAAAAATTTGGCTGCTTCATCAGAAGAAAGATTAAGGTTTTGAGTAATCATTGCCACTCGCATTGCCTTTAATTGTTCACTCATTTCTTCATTACCTCTCCCATTATGTCCTCGTTGAGCAAAAACAGAAATAGATAAAAAGAAGAATAAAACAAATGAGGTATAAAATTTAGTTTTCATATAGGTTATATTATTTTTTTAGGTGGTATTGAAATTTTTAGTATAGAAGTTGTTTAAGAGTAGGTTTTGTACGTTTATTTGTTGGTGTCGCTACGCTAAAACACCAACAAAGGCTGGGTTACTTTTCCATAGAATTGGGTTTGTAAGTCCAATTCTATGGAAAAAATTACATTCTTAAACAACTTTATAGTTATAGGTATTCTTCTTCTAACATCAAATCTAATGATTCAGTATCAATAGAATTCAAATCAGATTCTTCAAAGACATTATTAGTTTCTAAAGTAGAGCCTTGTGGAATAAAACTCATTAATTCATTTTCCGAAATATCTTCATTCAATAAAAAGTCATTAATCTGCTCTGTTGGTATTTTAGAAAAATCTACTTCTTGCGTTTTGTTATCTAAAGCTACATTTGTTTGCGAATTTATATCTGATTTTGAAGAAAATGTATAAATTCCTGCTATTGCAATAAACAACAAAAGAAGTGTTGCAGCAATCCCCATAACTTGAGGTTTGACCCAAAATTTATTATTTTTTTCTTTTTTTGAATGAATAGAAATCGATTTTGAATCTTGATTTTCTTTCTCTTCTTCTTCTAATTGAGCATAAATTTTACTAGAAATAGTATCAAAATGAGCTTCATCAGGAATTTGAAAAGGTTGTTTTTTGGGTATGTCTTCTAATTTCATAATTATATATTTTATCGTTTTTATTGATAATTCTCTTTTAAATAGGCTTCAATTTTCTTAGTTGCCAAATGATAAGATGCCTTCAAAGCACCAACAGAAGTATCTACTATTTCTGAAATTTCATCGTATTTCATTTCATCAAAATACTTCATATTAAAAACCAAACGCTGTTTGTCAGGTAAAGTCAAAATAGCTTTTTGAAGAATAAGCTGTACTTCATCTCCCGAAAACTGCTCATCACTTTCTAAATTTTGCATCAGTTCTTCAGATGTTTCATTCATCCTTAAACCATACTTTTTCTTTTTCCTTTCCAAGAAACGAAGTGCTTCATTAGTTGCTATTCTATAAATCCATGTATAAAGTTTAGCTTCATTTTTAAATTTATCTATGTTTTTCCACACTTTCACAAATGTTTCTTGCAACAAATCATCTGTATCGTCAGCATCAATTACCATTTTTCGAAGATGAGAATAAATGGCTCGTCTATGTAATCGCATAATTCCATCAAAGGCAATTGTACGTTCTTTCGAAGCTGTTAGAGGATTCTGTAATTGTTGAATCCACTTTTGTTCTTGTTCTATTTGATTGGATTGAACTATTGGAGACAAAGAAAGGTAGATTAATTGAGATAAAGTAAATTGAAAAGACTAAATTGTATGCTGATAAAAGCTCTAATTTATTCTCTTTGCTAATTAGACACAGAAATAACGAAAAGGTTTAATCAGGTCATAAAAAATAAATCTAAAAAGCTTTTTTGATTAACTTTATTTACCTTTTTTCTCTAGAAATCCATTTTTTAATAAACAAAAATAAAAATAGGCTGTTATATTATTAAGAATTTAAGACAAATTTATTTTTTTAACTAAACTTTTTAAACTAGAAATTATTATGGCAGAAATTAAAATTGAAAAGAAAGCTCCTATTTTACCTTGGATATTAGGTCTATTATTACTCTTGCTAGTTGGTGCTGGTGTTTATTTTGGATTTATGGTGGATAAAAAAGCAGACACAGAAGTAGTTGCTTTGGCTGATGAAGTACCTGAAAATGAAATTCTTCCCGAAGAAACTACAACAGAGGTAACAGCACTTCCAGCAGAAGTAAATACTTTTGTAATGTTTGCTAATGAAGAGAGTAACTATACGGATGCAGAGATGGATATTCATCACAAATATACAGGTAATGCATTACGTCATATGGGGGATGCTTTAGTTGCTCTTGCTGATAAGAAAGGCATGTCTGAAGAAATGAATGCACAAGCTTTGCATGATGAACTGGATACAGCAGCAGATGAAATTCAAGAAAACTGGAAGGAAACTGACCACGCAGACCATATCAAAAATGCTTTTATGAAAGTAAGTGGAGCATTAAACCAACTTGCTGATGGCTCTACAAGTGAGAGCTTAAAAAAAGAAGCAAAAGATATTGACCCAAATACTTTGACATTGGAGCAAAAAGCTGATGTAAAAGATTTTATTGACAAAACAGCATCTGTAATGAAGCAATTAGCTATGGAGTAATATCTTTTAGATAATTCAAATTATTAATCTCATTTTTTAAACTTTATTTTTATTATGGAACACAAAACAGATAAGACAGAAGACTTTCACGAAGAAATTACATTAGAACGCTTAGAAAATCTTGACGACTACAAAGTAGCTGATGGCTATAAAAACGTAGTAGATTGGAAAGTTGTAGCAGACAAAGAATTAAACATAGGTAAAGTAAGAGGACTTGTTGCTTCAAAAGAACTAGGGAGAGTTCTCTATTTAGATATATTAGTAGAAAAAAGTCTTTGTAGTGATGACGAGAGTAAATTATATATCCTAGTCCCTATTGGTCTTGCAAAATTCAACACAGATGACAAAACTGTAAGTATTAATTCTATTGATGCTGATACATTTGTAAGCTATCCACGTTATGATGGTTCAGATATTCGCTTAGATTATGAACGTTTATTATATGGATATTACTCAAAACATCCAAACATTGAGTTGAAACCTTATATTGGTCGTCAGAAAGCAGATTATGATAACGAAATGTTATACGACAAAAAAATAATGCATGGCAGCCCATTAATGGGAATTTAGATAGAAAACTCTTAAAAAAGACAAAACCTTATTTCATTTGATTGAAATAAGGTTTTTTTTATTTTTAAATAAAAAGAGTGCTAATAGACTCTTGGTCGTGAATCTTACGAATTGCTTTTGCAAAAAGTTCAGAAACAGATAATACTTTTATTTTATCAGACTTTTCTTTTAATGGAATAGTGTCCATAACAGCAAGTTCTAAAAGAGGAGAGTTATTGATATTTTCATATGCTTTTCCAGACAAAACAGGGTGTGTGGCAATGGCACGTACCGAAACAGCTCCGTTATCAAGCAATACTTGTGCAGCCTTCGAAATTGTCCCTGCAGTGTCTATAAGGTCATCTACAATAATTACATTTGCACCCTCTACATCTCCAATTACTTGCATAGAAGCAATTTCATTCGCTCTCTTTCGGTGTTTATCACAAACTACCATATCAGCATGAAACTGTGATGCATAACTTCTAGCTCTAGCAACTCCCCCAACATCGGGTGAGGCAAAAACTAAGTTTTCAAGTTTCAGAGATTCAATATAAGGAATAAAAATAGCTGTTGCATAAAGATGATCAACTGGAATATCAAAAAAGCCTTGAATTTGTCCTGCATGTAAATCACATGTCATGATACGAGTTGCTCCAGCAGCAGAAATAAGATTAGCTACCAGTTTTGCGCCAATAGCTACACGAGGTTTATCTTTTCTGTCTTGACGAGCATATCCAAAATAAGGCATCACAACCGTAACCGAACCAGCAGAAGCACGTTTTGCTGCATCAATCATCAGCAAAAGTTCCATCAGATTGTCAGCAGGTGGAAAAGTAGATTGAACAATAAAAACATCTGCACCACGAATAGATTCACTATAATTAGGACAGATTTCTCCATCACTAAAAACTTGAAGATTGTGTTGTCCTAATGGTTTTCCAAAGGAATGTGCAATTTTTTCGGCTAAATAAAGAGACGCAGATCCAGCAAAGATTTTGACAGAATTCATAGAAGTAGGAACAAGAAGTATAGAAAAAGATTTGAGACAAAAATAACTACACTAGCTAGTAAATTCAAATGAAAAGGGGTTTTATTTTACATTTTTTTGGTAGTTGAAGATTCAATTCTGATTTATTTTAATTTTTATCAAAAAAATAACACCTTCTATCAAAAAAGGTGTTACATAACTCTTGCTTCATTCAAATTATTTTTTTATCTAAACTCTGTTGGACAAATGACTCTATTAATTGTAAAGCTAATAGAAATTCCTGCATAATAATACATATCTTTAGTAAACAGATTTGTCATTTGAAATTTTCCTACACTACTAATATCTTCATTCGTTCCGTCTTGAATCATGCCATCAATAGCATCTGTAAAAGTAGGTCTTGCTCCAAACTCAAATCCTAAATTATAACTATGAGCCAACATATATTTTAGTCCGACACCAATAGGCAAACCAATTTCTAAGGCATTAGGCTGGTTGTCAAAGTAATTACTATTCACAGCAATATGTGCTACCGACCCACCCAAAAAAACGTAAGGTGAAAGACGATTTAGTTCACTCATAGCTCTGTAATCTCTGAAGTTATATTCCATTCTTCCTGATACTTCATAGATTGTTGCCACAAATTTGGCTGCTCTTCTTTGAAAAAAAAGATTTTCAGAATCAGATTCATCTGCCTTTATTACTCCTACCATTGCACCAAAACGCAAAGCAAAAGAAGGACTAGGATTATAACGAAAGAAAAACTCTCCTGCTGGTCGTACATTTTTTAATTTATAAGAGGGAGAAATATCTCCTGTATAATTTGCTACTCCTGCTCCAAAACCAAATTCTATATCTTGAGCTTGAGAAGCTACTGAAAGAATTGAAAATAAAGCAAAGAGAAGAATAAATTTATAATTCATATTTTTCATAAAGAAAATTTATTATTGATTAGAACCAAGGTTCTTCAAATAGTTTGACTTTTTAATTTATTTAATTGACAAATTTACAGCCATTTACTAGAAATATCTAAAAAAGCTCATAAAAAAAGTGTACAAGAATAAAATTTTTGTACACCTCTTAGAAAAAATCTTTTATTTTTATTTAAAACGAACAGGACAACGCACTCCATGAGGAGGGATAATATACGTCAAATGAAAACCTGTAAGCATATAAACATCATTATCATTTTGGTTTCCACGAATACTTGGTTCTGCCTTGTAAGGATCACTACCAAAACCATTAAAAGTATTGTAACCTACCCCATCAATACCTACATATGAATAACGAGAAAGTAATCTAACTAATTCTCCTCTACTCGCCATTTCTGCTAGTATTGCACCTCTATCTCCTTCTAAAGAACGGTCATGAAATGCTTTAGCAAGTTCGTCATCTCCAAAAACTCCTAAATCAACATAGTTGCGACTAACATCATCTAAATAATCTGTAAGTAAGAAACGGTAAGAGAATTCAAATGCAATATCTATGCGATTAGATAATTTTTTACGTATTCCAAATCCAACAGGAATAGCAATCTGTACTTTCGAGTATTTCTTTCCTAAATCTCTTGTAACTGAATCTCCCTGTATGAGAGCTGTGTAAGAGCCACGTCCTTGTCCTTCCGTACCTAGAGGCTGTAAATCTGTCCATTCGTCTGCTCCCCAATCTGGAGAACCTCCACCAATTTTAGTTGTAGGAGCTTTTGCTTTAGGTGCGTGATAAAAAACAGCTAGACCACCCATTACATAAGGTACAAATTGTTTTGGTCTTTGATAAAATTCTTTGTTCAGAAGTTCGCTACTCATTAAATCCCAACGAAAAGTGGTGTTGAGTTCGAAAATATCATTTCTAAAATGAGCATTACGAATATAACGGAAAAAATCATGTCCATCAGTTGGGTCAGCTGTTTCTTCATCAGATGCTAAGATTCTTCCCCAGTTTAGTCCTAAACGAGCCGAAAATTGTGGACGAAATTTTTTCTCAACAAATATTCCAATATTTGGACGAGTGAAACGTAAGTCTGTACTCCAAAAATTAGACTTAGGTACAATATCACCAAAATAATTCATTGAATTGACATTTAAGCCAACACTAACATACTGACGGCGTTTTGTCCACACCCATTGATGATTGTGAGGTCCTCTACGAGGAGTTGTTTTTTTGTAGTAATATTTATTTCCTACTTGTGCTTGTACTTCTTCAGTTGCTAAGAAAGCGACACCAAGTAAAGTAAATAAGAATGTAAAAAGAATTTTTTTCATAGAAACAAGTTTTTAAAGCAAGCTATCAGTTAGTATAAAAGTAAAACTAAATAACAAGACAGATGTATAGAGCAATTTTTAGAGAGTCAAATTTACGGAAGTAGATTAAAGAATCAAATTTCGAATAGATATAAACTACTCTAAATCAGTATTCTTTACTTAGACAGTATTTAATTAACTAATTTGGAAAACAATATTGTATTTTCAAAATTTTATCATTGAAAACAAGTAAAACTACCTATTAAATAAACTCAAAAAATATCAAAAAATTTTATCTCATTTTTTAAAATCAGTATTTTTTGATAAAAATTTCATAAAAAAGATAGTTAAGAATGTTTTTTCAATCAAAAATACACAAAAATTATGCTATCACTTACAAAAAAGAAAAAAATAGGGGTAAATACTGTGTTAAATTCAAAAACTAAAAAAGAAAATCCCTACCTAAATTATTAAACAATAATTAGATAGGAATTTATTTTAAAAAATGACATTTATATTTAGCTCTTCGACATAGAATCTTCCATCATTTCATATTGTCCTGTCGTCTTTGCATAGGCTTGTTTTACTTTTTTTACACCTTGCAAAATACTGGCAGCACTAAGACAGACAATAATAGCTGTATTTAATCTATTATCTTCATTGAAAGCATCTTTTTTTAATATTGCTTGTCCTAAAGCAACAACACCAGTTAGAGATGCAATAGCACCAAAAGCACCTTTATATTCAGGTTTTTGATGTAATTCTCCAGGTAAAAAACGAATAGCTGTTTCTGCTCCACTTACTGCAGAGGTAATTGTTTTTAGTGTTCTCTTATCCATAAATTTAATTTTGAGAAGTTTAAAAAATGTAAATTTTACAATAACTCAACTCCATTTTTCTGAAAATGTTTATTCTTTTATCCTAAAATTGTTTCAAAATCATCATTATACTCGCTTTTTCTTAAAGAATTAAATGATTCATTTGACTTGAAAAAACTTATTGTGTTGGGCTGTAATTCGACAGCTTCCTCTATCGAAACAAGAGCTTTCGAAAATTGTCCTAGTTCAGCTTGTACAATAGCTAAACCTACCCATGCCTCCCAAAGAGGAAAACTTTTTCTTTGTTTTGGCAAATCAATTACTTTTTGATAATAAGTAAGAGCATCTTCATTCTTCTCCAAATCTAATTGTAACTTTGCCATTTCTAATAGTGCATCATCAAAATGAGGATGTATTTTTAGAGCAGCTTCAAAAGATTCTAGTGCTTTCTCGTTCTCATTTATTTGTCTGAATGCTAAAGCTTTATTCAAATGCGCTCTCTCTGGACGATTCTCAGTCATTCTTAAAGAAAGAGCAAAATCAAAATAGGAAATAGCTGTTCTTGGCTGTTTCATGTTGAGCATTGCAGTTCCCATATTCAAATAAGTATCTCCCTTTTCAGGTGCAATTTGTGAGTAAGCTTTAAAATTATCGAAGGCACTTCTCCAATCTTGAAGCTGCATATAGGTAAGTCCTTTTATATAAAAAGCAGGTGCAAAGTCTGGACTTTCTGTAAGAGTAGTTTCTAATTTTTCTAAAGCAATATCGTATTTTCTTGTTTCGTAGGCTTTACAAGCCTCGTTATATGATGCTGGAATTTCTTGTGGCTGCATAAAATGAATAAAATTCAATAAATAATTTCAAATAGTTGGCAAATTTAAGCAAAAAAAAGTGGTTTTTATACAAAACCACTTTTTAGTTTAAGACAAATTATAACTTGTTTTTGTCATAAGATAACATTATTACTTACTAACCACAACTTGAAAAACATCTTCCGAACGTTGTGCAATAAGTGCATTTCCAAGTCCTGTGAAGTTATTAAGTGTTTCAGTATCATAATTTTTGACTGTAATGAGTTCTAAATTCTCCAAATTATCTAACTCAAAATCATTACTCAAAGATTCTTTCAAGGAAGCTAATTTTCTATCGTCATTATCCGTACAGACAGAAAAAGAAGTAGCCGAAACTTGTAATAAGTTAATTTTGATATTATAACGATTTAGTTCAGAGTGAATATAAGCTAGTTGGTTTCGCTCATTGATGGCAGCCAAGTCTTTTGCTTTAAACACAAACATGCTCTGATTTCCTTTTACGATAATTGAAGGAATAGAAGGCAGTGTATCTACATTCGCAATTTTTGTTCCCTCTACATCTGCATTCAAAAACGAACGCACATATAAAGAAATGCCTTTTGCAGCTAATGGACGTATCGTTTTTGGGTGAATAACTGTTGCCCCATAATACGTCATTTCGGCAGCATCAGAATAATTAATCTGCTTGAAAAGGCGAGTGTTTTTAATTCTTTTGGGGTCTGCGTTCAAGATTCCAGAAACATCTTTCCAAATCGTAACGCCATCTGCTTGTAAACAATAAGCAAAAACAGCAGCCGTAAAATCTGAACCTTCACGCCCCAAAGTAGTCGTTTTTCCACCGATTGTTCCCCCAATAAAACCTTGCGTTAGGACAAAACGCTGCTCTAACATAGGCAAAAGTTCGGCTCTAATGAGTTGTTCCGACCATTCCCAATCTATTTGTCCTTCTCTCCAACGTTCATTAGTCTGTACAAAACGACGAGCATCTACCCACAGACATTTATCATCGTGTTGCATTTTGAGATATTCGGAAACAATGGCTGAAGACATAAGCTCTCCAAAACAAATTACTTGGTCGTAATGCTTATCCCAGTTGGGTTCGTCGTCTTTTAGGGTTGCTGAAAGCTGAAAAATATATTTTTGAAGAATCTTATAAACAATTTTTTCACGCTCTCCATCAAAAAGCTCATCTGCGAGTGCAAGATGATAGTCTTCAATTTGTTTAAGAATCTGTTTACATTTATCTTCCTGTTTCGATTTGGCTGCCTTAAAAATATCTTCCAAGTGGTTTGTTGTCTTGCCCATAGCAGAAACAACAATAACGAGTTTATCTTTTTTGTCAATAAATGAACGTAAAATATTACTTACATTTCTGACAGCAGGGGCATCTTTCACAGACGCACCACCAAATTTGAATACATGTAACATAAATGTACAAACGCTTTTTTGTGGCGTTGATTAAAATTATAAAATAAGAAAAATTGAATTGTTCAAAATGAGCTTTATATGTGTTTTGAGGTTTTATTCTTTTATAAAAATGAAATGCAAAGTAACAAAGTAGAAAACACTTAGGCAAGTATTTTAAGAAAGTATAGAGAATTGAGTAAATTTAGCTTTCAACTTTCAAACATCTTCAATTATGAAGCATACAAAAAAAGAATCTTGGGAGAGAATAATTTATAGAACTGATAAATTCGAAAAAGTAAGTTTTATTTTGCCTACTGTAGAGTGGTTACTTTCTAAAGGGTGTGATGAGCTTTTTTATGCTTCTTTTTCTCATTATGATTTGATTTTAGTTGAAGATTTGAATTGGTGGAAAAGTAAAAACAACAACACAAAAATTATTTTCAAATTTAATACGGTATTTTCAAGTAGAAATGTACTTACTACAATAGACAATATTAGGAATCAATTTTCTAAAGAAGAAAAGGAGGAGTTTTTGGAGCTAGAAAAAAGATGTCAAAAACAATTGCTTCGCTTAGCCATAGAAATCCAAACTAAAACAGAACACTATTCTCATATCACAAAAATCAATGAATACGATGAGTTTGAAATAATTTTGAATAGAATAATGAATAACTTAAATTAATTATGAATAGGAAAAAAATATTTCTATATGTTTTCGCTTTACTATTCCTTGGATTTTCTTTTCTTTCAGATAAATTCTCCGAATATAGAAGTGAAAAAACTCTAAGTAGCATAAAAGGCAAAATCCAAAAGCAAAACATAGTGTTGCTTTTGGATGGTAAAAGTCTAAGTAAGAACTATAAAAATATGTTTGTAGAAGGTATAATGACGCTTAGAAAGATAGCTTATCATCACTCTTCAAGAATAAATAAACGAACTGCTAGTATTATTTCTCAATCAGATACAACTATTCTAAATTTATATCAAGATTCAAAAAGACCAAGAGAATTTTGGGTGTATTTGGGAGAAAAGGAGGTGGGAAGAGTTGATATAGAAAACGATTCACTATTAGAAATTTTAGGAGTAGAAAAACCTTATAATAATGAGTTTTAAATTGTAGAGCTATTAATAAAATACTTAACATTTGAATTACTCATAAAAAGCAGTTAATTTTACATATACATTAATTTCGAATTTTTTTAATCCATTTTTATAGATGAAATACGACGTAACAGTTATTGGTTCAGGTCCTGGTGGTTATGTAGCTGCCATTCGTGCAGCACAATTAGGACTCAAAACTGCAATTATAGAAAAATATGCTACTTTGGGTGGTACGTGTCTGAATGTAGGCTGTATTCCTTCAAAGGCACTTTTAGATTCTTCAGAGCATTTTCATGCTGCTCAAAAAAACTTTAAAGAACACGGAATTGATATCAATGAGCCAAAAGTAAATTTTGAGCAGATGATTGAGCGCAAACGTGGTGTAGTTCAAAAAACGTGTGATGGAGTAGCTTATTTAATGAAGAAAAACAAAATTGATGTTCATCAAGGAGTTGGTTCTTTTATTGATAAAAACAACATCAAAATTACAGCAGAAGATGGCAAAGAGACAAAAATAGAAACTGATAAAGTTATCATTGCAACAGGCTCAAAACCAACTATTTTTCCTTTCTTTCCTTACGATAAAAAACGTTTTATTACTTCTACAGAAGCATTGGAATTGAAAGAAGTTCCTAAGAAAATGATTGTTATTGGTGGTGGAGTAATCGGAATGGAACTCGGTTCTGTGTATGCTCGTTTGGGAACGGAAGTTTCTGTTATTGAGTTTATGCCTTCTATTTTAGGCTCAATGGATAGCACAATGGGCAAAGAATTAGAAAGAGTAAGTAAAAAGTCGCTCAAAATGAAGTTCTTTTTGCAACACAAAGTAGAAAAAGCAGAATACAAAGGTAAAGACGGAAAAGAAGTAGTCATTACAGCAGTAGATAAAAAAGGAAAAGAAGTAAAGTTTGAGGCAGATTATTGTCTTCTTGCCGTGGGGCGTAGTGCCTATACAGAAGGTTTAGGGTTAGAAAATATCGGTATCAAAACTGATAAAAGAGGAGCAATTGATGTAAACGACCATCTTGAAACAAGCGTAAAAGGTATTTATGCGATTGGTGATGTTGTTCGTGGTGCAATGTTGGCACATAAAGCAGAAGAAGAAGGTGTTATGGTTGCCGAACTTATGGCAGGACAAAAACCTCATATCAATTATCTTCTAATTCCAGGGGTTGTTTATACGTGGCCAGAAGTGGCAAGTGTAGGTTATACAGAAGAGCAACTCAAAGAATCAGGCAGAAAATACAAATCAGGCTCATTTCCGTTTATGGCACTTGGAAGAGCAAGAGCTTCAATGGATACTGACGGACTTGTAAAAGTTTTGGCAGATGAAAAAACTGACGAAATACTTGGGATGCACATCATAGGTGCAAGAGCAGCCGATATGATTGCGACAGCCGTAACTGCAATGGAATACCGAGCATCAGCCGAAGATATTGCAAGACAAAGCCACGCACACCCAACCTATATGGAAGCTGTAAAAGAAGCGTGTTTGGCAGCTACTGAAAATCGTGCTATGCATATATAAAATAGAATTTGATAGTATAGGGACTATTGAGTGAATAACAAATTAGCTACGCTACTTCTTAGGGGGTTCATGATGTTGTTGGTTTCGCTTCGCTAAAACACCAACAACGGCATTTTTTGTTTTTTGAAAAATAAAAAACAGCAATATTTGTAAAAAAAAACGACTATCCTATCAAGTGTTTAAGTTAAAAACAAAATGAGGCTGACCTTTTCGGACAGCCTCATAATTAAATACATCTTTAAACTTGAACTTGTAAAGCTGTTTTAAGCTTATTCTGCAGCTGTTTCTATTTCTGCTTCTACTTTGGGAGTTGCAATATCTTCTTTACAGTTATCTAACATTGACTGGAACATTCCAATAATATCAGTCAGTTCATTTAAGAAGAAACGGTGTGGATGAATTTGGATAGTATCACCTTCTAAACGCAAGAAAAGCCACTGCTCTCCTGTTGTTACACAGCCATAAATTGTTGTAATATTATTATCTTCACGCTCATTGAAAATATCTGCTGCAATCATTTGAGCGACACATTTTCCTAAACCTAAATCTAAGTTGTTTTTGTAGGCCTGAACAATTGACATAACTGGTGAAGAAATAGAATACGATTCTGCACCCATTGAAAGAATAATATCAGAAGGACCTGCCAAACCTTCACGAGGCTCTACATTAAAATATTCTCCTGAGTAAATTGTAAATGCACGGTCAGTACGCTTACGAAGCTCCAAAAGAACAGGCATTAAAATAAATTCTGTACGTGCTTTTTCTGTCTTGATTGGCAAGTCTGCTGTTATCTCCATTGTTTGTTTTAACCAATCACTTGGCTCAATTGGAGTAATGCCTTCGAATAAGTCTTTCTGTACTTCGTTAAGATTAAAACGTCTTTTTATACGGTCAAAACTGAACTTATTGTAGTTCATAAACTCTCTTTTGTTGTAGCGAGAATAGTTATTATTATGTCCTCCGTTATTGTAATTATTATGTCCATTACCAGAACGCTCATTGTGATTAGAATTATGATTTGAGCCTTTATAACCTCCAGAATTATTAGAGGTGCGAGAATTAGAGTATGAGGACTTTTGATGTGAATCTTCTTCTTGATTTCTTGAACGATTTGGGTACTTAGGTGTTTTCATTATTATTTGTTCGATATAAATACTATTACTATTAAAAGTAAACTAAATTAATTAAAATTACTATATATAAAATTAAGCTGATTGCTTCTTCTTCTAACTACGTTTTATTCTTTGTATAGGATTGACAGACTTTCCTTATGTCTCATTGATTTTCTTTTTTTTAAATAAAACCTTTTCAAAAATAGTGAAAAATTATATAAAAATAAAAAATATCCCTAATTCACTTAAAAAGAGAGTTTATTTTATCCTCCTTTGTTCATATCTATTTCACTTTTGGTGTCTTTGAGAGGCTTTTCATTTAGTTTCTTAACGGCTGTTTCTAAAAGCTTTTTGGCATATTCTTGTTCTTGACTTCCTTTATATTTAGAAACGAAAATATTTAGCTTTTCTACATAAACAGCCAATGATTCTATGTATGAAGAACTCATAATTCGGAGTAGTTCTATTTTTGCATTGTAACTATTTTGAGGGTATTCATTCTGAATTTTCTCTAATTTTTCAATTGCTTTTTCATAATTTTTGGCTGAATACAATTCATAACTTTCTTGATACAAAGTAGTAACAATGGTATCATTTGCAGCTGACTCTTCTAAATAATTGGGATCAGAAATAAGTTTTGCAAAAACAGATTCTGGATATTTTGATTGTAGTGTTTTTTCATAACTTGCTACATCGCACTTTTCTAATGATTTGTTTTCCAAGCACATCTTACGAAGCAAAAATAATGCTTCTGGAATATTTTTATTCTTTGGAAAATCTTTAATAAAGCGTTCAAAGGTAGCTCTTGCATTTTCATCTTCTTTGAGTTGATAATGATATACCTTACCTAATTCAAATAAAGCAATTTCGATTTCTTTCTCTAAAAGTGTAATTTCTTCTTTCGTCGCAGGAACTTCTTTTATTCTTTCCTCTACACCTGCCACAGTTGCATACAGATTTTCTTGGTCTGTCTTGCTATCTGCCATTGTTTCTGTTGGATTTGCAGTGTTATCAATGGCACTATTTACTTTATTACTTCTTCGCCAATTATCTTCTAACGGACGGTTTTTCCAAACTCTCACAAACGTATTTTTTCCTTGTCTGACAGCTTGTTCGTTATAAAAATACCAAGTTTGAGCTATATTTGAGTTATTAGCAAATGGATTTGTAGTTCCTTTATTAACTAAATTTCCATTTTTAGCTGCTTTTTCGGCTGCTGCTATCTCTCTATCAATTTGTGCTTTTTCTTCTGCAATTTGCTTTTCGAAATATTTCACTAGCTCGTCGTGCGACATTTGCGAAAGATTTATCTTTAAATCTGCTTTCTGTAAAACATCATATTGCTTAAAAAATTGATTTAAAATTTCTCCTCGTTCAGCAATTTGGTCATAGTTACGCATTTCTTCTGTACTTATAGCAAGTGCAGAATCATAATAGGAGTTTGCCTTTGCATACTCACTTTGAGCATAATAAAGTTCACCCATTCTGACATAAGTATATGCCTTTTGTGCTGAATTTTCAGAAGGTTGATTTAGAGACTCTTGTAAAAGACTAATTGCTTCTTCTGTTTTGCCTCTTTTTTGAGCAAAACCTGCCATTTCATAATAAATTCGGTCTTTATACTCTTCATTTTTTTGATCTTTCAATAGCTTTTCAAAATATTTTTGAGCTTGTTTTATATCTTCTGCACTCGTACCAGCTACTTGTGAAGCATTTAATTGAGCATTAAAAACCATTTCATATTCTGGGTGAGCTTTTATACTTGCTTGATAATTTTGATATGATTTTCTATCAAACTTCTTTACATTTATCGTTTTGTCATCAATTCCTTGTTTGGCTTTATTTTGATAAATCTGACCTAAAATAAAGTGATAACGTGCTTTTTGAGTTTTATTTTTTACATAAGGCAAAGCAAGTTCTAAATAAGCTGCTGTTTTATCAAAATCAGTTATTGTTCTATAATAATGTGCTGAAACTAAATAAAAATCTCTGATATTTTCTTCTGAAAACTTGTCTCCTTCTTTCGAAATATAATCCATCGTGAAAGAAGCTTGGTCTAAATTTCCACTCTCAATAAAGGAACGCATCAGCCAAATAAGTGAAGCATGACGAACATCTAATTCATTGCTGTTTCCATTCAAATACTTAAAAGAATTGATGGCATTTCTATAATCTACTTGATGCAAACGAGCCTTACCGATAAGCAAATAACTATCGTCTGTCCAATCACTCTCTGGGTGGCGTTGGATAGGAAGCGAAGCCTTTTCTACTACATAATCCAATTCGCCTTTGAAAGCTCCCATAGAAACGCTGTCTATTGTGGGCAAAACTGCCAAAACATTATTAAAGTCACTTTTTTGTTGAACATAAGTATTCTTGTACACTTCATTAAAACGTTCATTTGCCAAAAAATAGGCATTGTAACGAGAAGCTGTATTTCTGTAAAACTGGCAAGAAGTCAAGCCATTAAATAAAAAAAATACAGAAATGAGGAATAATATGTTCTTACTTGATATTATCTTTTTTTGAGGAGTTGCTAAATTCATCTATTACTTTAATTATAATTACAATTATTTTCTATCAAAATTTGTGTATAGTTTATTTCATTCAATTATTTTTATCCAAATAGAATTTTAAAATTTGTAGGTTAAAGGTTTGCCTTTAACCTACAAATACAGATATATTTAAACCTATAAGATTTTTGAAAACCTTATAGGTTTGAAAACTCAATTTATTTCTTAGCCTTCTTTTTTTTCTCTTTTTTTGCTTGTCCGTTGGTAGCTTTTTTAGGCTCTAACTCTAAGAATGGATATTCATAGCTTGTTGGAGCATTGAAAGTTTCTTTGATAGTACGAGGACTTACCCAACGCAACAAATTCAAATAAGAACCTGCTTTATCATTTGTTCCTGATGCTCTTGCACCACCAAATGGCTGCTGCCCAACGACTGCACCTGTTGGTTTATCATTGATGTAGAAATTACCTGCTGCATTTTTGAGCTTTTTGGTAGCTAATTCTACGGCTGTACGGTCGTGTGCAAAGATAGAGCCTGTAAGTGCATACGGAGAAGTTTTGTCTGTAAGCGTAAGAATATCCTCAAAATCATTATCTGGATAAACATAAATCGTCAAGACAGGACCAAAGATTTCTTCACACATCGTAACATATTTTGGGTCTTCTACCTTCAAAACAGTTGGTTCAATGAAATAACCCTCTGATTTGTCATGCTTTCCACCTGCAATTACTTTGACATTTTTGTCTTTTTTGGCTTTATCAATGTAGTTTGCAATCTTATCAAAAGATTTTTCATCAATAACAGCATTTACAAAGTTTCCATATACTTCTGGCGAACCTACCTTAATATCAGAAAGCATATCTGTCATTCTTTCTTTTACTTCCTTCCAAATAGCTTGAGGAATGTAAGCTCTTGAAGCAGCCGAACATTTTTGCCCTTGGAACTCAAATGCACCACGAACAAGCGCAGTAGCTACCTGACCAGCATTAGCTGTATGATGAGCCACTACAAAATCTTTCCCTCCTGTTTCGCCTACAATTCTTGGATAACTTACGTATTTATTGATGTTTTTTCCAATTTCTTTCCAAATCGTTTGGAATACGCCTGTACTTCCTGTAAAGTGAATACCTGCAAAATCTTTATGATTGAAAATAACGTCGCCTGTTTCAGGACCGTCTGTAAAGATAAGATTAATAACTCCGTCTGGCATTCCTGCTTTTTCGAAGACTTCCATAATTACGTGTGCCGAATAAATTTGAGTAAATGCTGGTTTCCAAACTATAACATTTCCCATAAGCGCAGCAGATGCTGGAAGGTTACCTGCAATGGCTGTAAAGTTGAACGGAGTAAGCGCAAAAACAAATCCTTCTAATGGACGATATTCTAATTTATTCCAAATTCCGTCAGCAGAAACAGGCTGTTTTTCATAAATCTCTTGCATAAAATAGGCATTAAAACGCAAGAAATCTATAAACTCACAGGCTGCATCAATTTCTGCTTGATAAGCATTTTTAGATTGACCCAAAACAGTTGCTGCATTGATTTTAGCACGATATTCTCCAGCAATAAGGTCGGCTGCTTTCAAGAAAATAGTAGCACGATTCGTCCAAGGTAACTCTTCCCAAGCTTCTTTTGCTGCCAATGCTGCACGAATTGCTTGTTCTACGTGTCCTTTGTCTCCATAATGAAAATGACCTAATGTGTGTTTGTGGTCATGAGGAGGAGAAAGGCGCATTTTTTCTTCTGTGCGTACTTTTTGCCCACCAATTGTCATTGGAATATCCAATTCTTGGCTACGCAATTCTTTTATTGCTTTTTTGAGGGCTTCACGCTCTGGAGAACCTGCACGATATTCTAAAACGGGTTCATTGATAGGAAAAGGGATTGAAAAAATGGCATTTTGCATATTAAAATGTGCTTTATGTTGTTGTGTGGAATAATTTAAAAATATGATAAAGCAAAAATACAAAATGGATTTGAGAATTGGTAATTTTGATTTTTTTGATAGTTCAGAAGTGAGAAAATCAAAACTTATTGATATGTTCTAGTTTTTTCTTAAAAAAATCAAAAACTTAATAGAAACCACTCTCGTAATAACAAAGTACATTCCAAGAGGTTTTTCAATAAAAAATGTCTTTTTGTATCTTTGTCTCACAAAAACAATTACATCACAGTCAGAATCAACATAAAATCAACACTTTACCATTCTATTGAATGCTATTTTCTGCGTATAATTTCTTAGTTTTATATACTTTAGCTACAAACCTAAGGCTATTCCATTTGACAAATACATACAAAATAATAACAATTGCCATTATATACTATGAGTTTACCTATACTTACCTCTTTAAGAAAAACATACTTTCTTTCCTGCCTTGTTTTATTGTTTTCGTTATTTATAAATTCTATTTCTGCCCAAAATGAATGGCAATACGTAGGAGTGCCACAGTTTGCTATTGGTGGAACTGAACCTAATATAGAATTTCGTCCTTCTTTTAATGAACCTTATGTAGCTCATCAAGGAGGAAGCAGTAATGAAGCTAATGTATCAAAATACACATCAGCAAGTATTTGGGAAAAAGTAGGCGCACCCAACTTTTCAGGAAACTCTTCCTCTAAACATAGTATAGCTTTTAACTCTGCTGGTGATCCTTATGTAGTTTATCACCTAACAAGTCTAAGTATCGTAGTGAAACGCTTCACTGGTAGTGCTTGGCTTGATGTAGATGCTGAAGTTTCTTCTGGTAATTTGTCCTCTCCTAGTATAGCTATTGATCCTGCCACTGGCATACCTTATGTTTCATACATTGATAATGATACGGATGAGTTGCATGTAAGAAGATATAATGGTACAACTTGGGTACAAGTCGGTTCTACGACTAATGATGCTCGTTCTTCTAGCATAGCTTTTGGTAGCAGTCCAAACGAACCATACGTAGCTTATATAGATAATACGACAAATACGATAAATGTTAAATCATTTGATGGAAGTAGTTGGATTACTGTGGGTGCTCCTGACTTTTCAAATAGAATATCTATTGGAGATGTAAAACTAGCTTTCAATAGTAATAGAGATGAGTTTTATGTTACCTATACAGATTTTGATGCAAGTAACAGAATAAGTGTCATGAACTTTGATGGAAGTAGCTGGAATTTTGTTGGTGCTGCTGGGACTGGAGGGACAAATGGGGAAAGTCAAGGTGATATAGATTTTGACCTTTCTAATGGAAATCCCTACATAGCACTAAAAAGCCCAAGCAACCAACTGAAAGTGAGGTTTTTTGATGGTAGTACGTGGGAAGAAGTGGGTAATGCTACATTACCTTCTGTGAATATTGATGCGCCAAGTATAGCACTCCATCCCTTTACAAATCAACCTTATGTAGCTTTCAGAGAAGGAGTAATGCTAAGTGTGATGCGTTTTGCTCCTGTATATTATTCTAATGGAGGAGGTACATGGAATACTCCTACTACATGGTCTCATAACCCTTGTGGAGGAACACAATCTCCTGCTTCCAATTTTCCAACAGGAGATGATAAAGTAGTAATTTGTGATGGAGATATTGTGAATAGTAATACACCAAATAGTTGTGGAACACTTATCATAGAAGATGGAGAGTGCAACACTACTAGTGACAACTTTACTGTAAATGGAAATATTACAATAAACAATGCGGGTACTTTCAGACACAATGCTAATTTTCAGCGAATCACATTTAAAGGTTCAATAGTAAATAGTGGTACTTTCACTACAGGAGGAACAGGAACATTTCAATTTACTTTTAGAGGAAATATAATCAATAATGGGAATTTTGACTTGCAGAGTTCTTCGCAATCTACTTTTGATACTAATCCAGTTGTAATAACTAATAATAATGCAGATATGATTTTTTCGGCAGGAGCTACAAGTGGCTCTTGTAATATCAACTCAAACGTAACAATTACGAATGGTTTGTCAACAGGTTCGGTTAGGTTATTTGGCAACTCAGGATTAAATATTGCTTCTACTGCTACACTAACAAATAACTATACAAACGGAGAGTTGTGGACAAGTACCATAAACGGAGTAACAGGAGCTACTTTAGAAAACAATGGAGTAATAAATTATCGTTCTTCACAAACTCCTACGGTTACAAATTTTAATAATAATGTCGGTTCTACTTTCATATATTCGATAAGTAGTGCTGGAGCAGGAAATGCAAATGTTAGAGCAGGCACATATCATCATATTGAATTTGGCTCATCTGCTGGTAGCCATCTATTAGGAGACATTGTAGTCAACGGTAATCTTTCTTTTTCTGGTACTACAAGAGTATTGCATTCCAATACTCACAATATAGATATAAAAGGTAATTGGAACACACTTAATTTAAATAATTTCAATTCTAGCACAGGAGGAACAGTAACTTTTAGTGGAACTACTCCACAAGCCATAACAGGAGCAACTGACTTCCATAATTTAGTTATTAATAACACTTTTTTTTTCGACCCTACTGTAACGCTACAGCCAAATTCTCCTGTTGGAGTTAGTAATGACCTTACACTCACAAATGGTCGGTTAGTTTTGGGGAATAATAACCTATCATACCCAGCAACAGGAAGCATCACTAGAACCAATGGTTGGGTAGAAACAAATAGTACAACAGGTTTTTTTGTTTTAACCACAAACACAGCACCTTTTACTTTTCCAGTTGGAAGTGCAACTGATTATCAACCACTAGAAATTACTATCTCAGTAAATGGCTCTAGAGTTCGCTTTGGTACATCTACTATTGCAGTACCAAATAGTGGTATAGGTTCTTGGTTTGTGAGAAATGAAAATCAAGCCTCAGAGATTACACTTATAGACCCAAAACCTACAGCTAACATTGATGGAACTTCTCAAATTCGCAGATATAACGGAAGTGCTTGGGATGTTTTGGCTACGACATTCTCCACACCTAATTATTCTACTACCTCTCCTTTCAATTTTTCAACAGGAGTTATAGAAGAGTTTTCTGTTTTTACGCAACCTTCAGATCCCTTCATCACTACTTGGGTAGCCACAGGAGGAACAATTACTATTCCTACAACTGGAACAGGATATAATTATGATATTACTTGGACAAATCTCACAAATGCAGGTGTAAATGAAGGCACTATTACTGCAAGGACAGGTAATTATACAATTACAGGGTTAGAAGATGGAAGTACCTACCAAATAGATATTACAGGCGATTTTCCTCATATTTACTTTAATGATACAGGAGACAAAGCCAAACTACTTACTATCGAACAATGGGGGGATATAGAGTGGACAAGTATGGAAAGTGCTTTTTATGGGTGTATAAATTTAGAAGTCAATGCAACAGATGTTCCTCGCTTAACTAATGTTACTAATTTTTCAAGAATGTTTAGAGGGGCAGAAAATATGATATTACCTTCAGATATTAATGCTTGGGATACGCAAAATGGCACAACATTTTTTGGAATGTTTTTTAATTGTAAAAAATTTAATTCAGATTTATCTAATTGGAATGTAAGCAGTGGAGCTAATTTTACAAATGTTTTCTCTGGTGCAATTATTTTTGACCAAAACTTAGGGAATTGGGTTATGAGTAGTGCAACTAACGTAAGTGGTATGCTAGACAATACAGCACTTTCAGTTAATAATTATGATGCGACTCTTACAGGATGGTCTTCGCAAACTTTAATTTCTGGAAGAACATTAGGTGCAGTAGGGCTTAACTATTGTAATGCAGTAGTAGAAAGAAATATACTTATTAATCCTGCTACTAACAACTGGACTATTACTGGAGATGCTCTAGCTTCTCCTACCTGTTTACCTTCACAACCCATCGGCAACCGAGGTATGTATTTTGATGGAGTGAATGATTATGTGGATATGGGAGATGTTCTCAACACTACTTTTGCAGGAGATTTTACCCTTGAGGCTTGGGTAAAGCAAAGTACACTAAAGGATAATGTTGTTTTAGCAAAGTGGAGAACGGGTATTGCTAGTGTTTTCAATTTTTCAATCAATTCCGCAGGAAGATTGAGAATACAAAATAATGTTGGGTCAAATGTTTCTAGTTCTGTGCAGTTAACTGAAATAAATAGATGGTATCATGTAGCAGTTTCTTCAGATAATGCTTCAAACCTCGTTACTTTATACGTTAATGGAGTAGTTGTGGGAAGTGGAACACTATCTTTTAATACAGTTTCATCTCAATCTTTATTAGTTGGAACCCGTCTTGATAATACTTCTAGTCCTGAAAGTGTATTTCATGGACAAATAGACGAAGTAAAAGTATTTTCGGAGGTTCTTGATGAAGGACAAATACAAGCTACAATGGGTAGTTCTGCTACAAATACTACTGGTTTAGTAGGTTATTGGGATTTTGAAGATGGAGAGAGTCAAATAGTAGAAGATGTAACTATAAATACAAACGATGGTCAGCTAGGCTCAACAGCAGTAGGAGATGTGAATGACCCCCTTTGGGCATTACGAGTAAAAAACACCAATGATAGTGGTACAGAAAGCTTTAGGGAAGTAATTACACAAGCTAATGGACTGGTTGGAAAAAATCACATTGATTTTAGTATTCCAAATTCTGCTCCTCATACTATTACACTATCTTCTAATCTTGATGATATAAGCGAAAGTGTATTCATAGATGGAACTTCACAAGAAGGTTTTACCCCTTACTCTTCTACTGGAATGGTTCAGATAAATGGTGGAGCTACAGCAACAAGATTAACAAGATTTACAGCAGGTAATGATTCTGAAATTTATGGACTTTGGATAAAGGACTTTATCAGCAATGGTCTGATGATAAATGGGGCAAATAACACAAGAATTGGAGGAATAAACAAAGCTAATGTCATTGGAGGTATAGATGATGGAAGTATAAACGGAACAGCCATAGAAGTTTCATCTGGTAGTAATACTGTTATAATGGGAAATAGATTAGGAACAAACCCTGAAGGAACAGCAAGTGATGCAAATACAGGACATGGTATAAATATTCAAACTCCATCTACAAATGTCGTTATAGGGGGGCAACGTGGAGCTACTATTGGAGACCAAGGAGAGGGTAATTTGATTTCTGGAAATGAAAGAAGTGGAATCATTCTTTTTAATAATGGACATACAATACAAGGTAATATAATAGGATTAGATATAAATCAAAATAATCTTATACCAAATGTGCAAAATGGAATTAGTACTTTATGTAGCACCTGTACTACAGCTTCTCCTCTCAATATTATTGGTGGAGATTTAACAACCAATGAAGGAAATATCATAGGAGGAAACAATGTAGGAATAGAGATTGGCTCTCCAAATACTACTGTCCTTGGAAACTTAATTGGTTTAAACCAAAATGATATAGCAAAGCCGAATACATTTAATGGGATACAAATCAATAATTATTTTTCCTCTGTTAATCCTAGTGGAATTGCTATAGGTAGCACAACTATCGCAGAAAGAAATGTCATCTCAGGTAATGGAGGAATGGGAATACGAGTAACAGGCGCAGAAAATTCTCAAATTTTTGGAAATTACGTAGGAACAAATATAGCAGGTATAACAGCAGTTCCAAATACTGGGATAGGTGTTTCTATAGAAAGGGCAAACAATACTCTAGGTGGTGCTACTCCTGCACACGGAAATATTATTTCTGGTAATGGAGGTAACGGAGTGGAAGTATCACAAGCTGCAGCCACAGGCAATACCGTCCAAAATAATAAAATAGGTGTAAATGTTATTGGCAATGCACTAGGAAATACAGGTACAGGACTTCTATTCCAATTTGGAAATATCAACACTGCAATAAATAATGAGATTGCACATAATGGAAGCTTTGGAGTACGAGTAGGCTCGTGTGCTGATATTGATATAATAGAAAATCAGATTTATTGTAACTCAGGAGATGGAATAGACTTATTTTTTGGAACTGGTAACAACAACCAAGCAGCTCCAGTAATCACTGCTGCTGATGTAACTACTGATATAGTAAGTGGTACAGGACTAAACGGTAATGTAATTCATCTATACCGAAATCCAGATCCTTCTACATGTGGCTCTAGTCCTACCCCTCAAGAGTATTTGGGAACAACTATTGTTGTTAGTGGAGTTTGGTCAATTACCTCATCATTTACATTATTAGCAGGAGACAGATTAGTAGCTACTCAAACTGATAGTGCAGATGGCACTTCTCCTTTTTCTACAGAATTTATAATTACAGAGATTACACTAGGCACAATCACACCTGCCTCCCCCTACTGTGCAGGAGAAACCATTAGCATTCCTTTCACTACTACGGGTACTTTTAATGGTGGAAATACATTTACAGCACAACTATCTGATGCAAGTGGTAATTTTACTACTCCGACTGCTACACAAGTAGGCACAAGTCCAATTTCTTTGGTTATCCCTAATGGAACAGGTACAGGTACAGGCTACAGAGTAAGAGTAGTTTCTTCTGATCCAGTAGTAACAAGTGATATATCTGCTGCGATTACTATTAATGCTCGTCCTACAGTTGAGCTTTCTGTAACTTCTAATACAGGTTCAGAAGCTGATGCTACTGAAATTACGGTAACAGCTACTGCTTCATCTACTGTTGTTGGAGACCAAACTGTAAATCTAGCCGTTACAGGAACAGGAATTACGACTGGAGATTATACATTGAGTAGCTCAACAATAACAATCACAGGTGGAACTACAACAGGTTCAGTTACATTTACAGTAGTAGATGATGCGATTACAGAACCTGATGAAGTAGCTATTCTAACTATCTCTTCTCCCTCTGCTTGTATAGCTTTGGGTACTACAGTTTCTCAAAACATTACTATTACAGATAATGACCAACAAGAGATAAATGTACAGGGAGGTTCTCCTTTAACTGATATTGCAGATGGCAGTACAACTCCACTTGTAGCAAATGATACGGATTTTGGTAGTGTAATAGAATGTGGTACAAATACAATAGTTAAAACATATACTATTCAAAATACAGGTGTAGCAGACTTGAATATTAGTGGAATTACTGTTACAAATCCTTCTGACTTTACTTTGAGTGGTTTGCCTACTTTTCCTACAATCATAGCTGCTTCAGGAGTACAAACCTTTACAGTTACTTTTGACCCTACTGCCATAGGAAATAGAACAGCTATTATAAACATAGCAAATGATGATGCAGATGAAAATCCTTATACTTTTACTATTAGTGGAACTGGACAGGCTGATAATGTTGCACCAGTAGTTCCAACTTTAGCAGATGTTACAGCGCAATGTTCTGTTGCTTCCATTCCTGCACCAACAACAAGTGATAATTGTGATGGAACTTTGACAGGAACAACAACACAAACATTTCCAATTACAAGTTCTACAACGGTAGTTTGGACGTTTACAGATGTTGCAGGAAATTCTATTACAGCCAATCAAAATGTAATTATTGATGATACAACTGACCCAGTAGTTCCAACGCTTACAGATATTACAGCACAATGTTCTGTTGCTTCCATTCCTGCACCAACAACAAGTGATAATTGTGATGGAACTTTGACAGGAACAACAACACAAACATTTCCAATTACAAGTTCTACAACGGTAGTTTGGACGTTTACAGATGTTGCAGGAAATTCTATTACAGCCAATCAAAATGTAATTATTGATGATACAACAGACCCAGTAGTTCCAACGCTTACAGATGTCACAGCGCAATGTTCTGTTGCTTCCATTCCTGCACCAACAACAAGTGATAATTGTGATGGAACTTTGACAGGAACAACAACACAAACATTTCCAATTACAAGTTCTACAACGGTAGTATGGACGTTTACTGATGCAGCAGGAAATTCTGTTACAGCCAATCAAAATGTAATTATTGATGATACAACAGACCCAGTAGTTCCAACGCTTACAGATGTTACAGCACAATGTTCTGTTGCTTCCATTCCTGCACCAACAACAAGTGATAATTGTGATGGAACTTTGACAGGAACAACAACACAAACATTTCCAATTACAAGTTCTACAACGGTAGTTTGGACGTTTACAGATGTTGCAGGAAATTCTATTACAGCCAATCAAAATGTAATTATTGATGATACAACAGACCCAGTAGTTCCAACGCTTACAGATGTCACAGCGCAATGTTCTGTTGCTTCCATTCCTGCACCAACAACAAGTGATAATTGTGATGGAACTTTGACAGGAACAACAACACAAACATTTCCAATTACAAGTTCTACAACGGTAGTATGGACGTTTACTGATGCAGCAGGAAATTCTGTTACAGCCAATCAAAATGTAATTATTGATGATACAACAGACCCAGTAGTTCCAACGCTTACAGATGTTACAGCACAATGTTCTGTTGCTTCCATTCCTGCACCAACAACAAGTGATAATTGTGATGGAACTTTGACAGGAACAACAACACAAACATTTCCAATTACAACACAAGGAACGACTATTGTTACGTGGACATTTACAGATGGAAATGGAAACATAGTAACAGCTGACCAAAATGTTATTATTAATGATAACACCGACCCAACCTTAAACACACCTCTACAATCTAATGTAACCGTTACACCAAACCAAGGATGTTCTTTTATAAATAGAGTTATAAGCAACTCATATATCAATAATGGTACAGCAACCGATAACTGTGGCATTGATAGAATAGAATATGAGCTAACAGGAGCTACAACAGGAACAGTAGCTACTCTAGTAAATCAAGTATTTAATGAAGGAGCAACAACGGTAACTTGGAAGGCAATAGATGATAGTGGAAATGAATCTACACCTAGTACATTTACAGTTACAGTAGTAGATAGCAATCAACCTCCTAGGTTATTTGCTATGCGAGATTTTACGAGAAGAACAGACTTACGAAATTGTTATTATACTAACCGAACGACTGTATTCTCTAATCGCATTCCTGATGGACGTGCCATAGATAATTGTGGTGTAGCTTCGTATCGTTATTTATTAAGTGGAGCAACCTTAGGAGATGTATCTTCTTTAGAAGGTATTCGCTTTAACCAAGGAGTTACAGATGTAATTTGGACTGCTACAGATAGAAATGGTAATACTTCTGCTCCTAATCAATTCACAATTACCATTATGGATAACCGGAATCCTATTATCAGAGCTCCTCAAAATATCACAAGGCTTACTAATCTATACGGTTGTACTTCTACTATAGATAGCTTGGATATAGGTACTCCAATAGCTTCGGATAATTGTTTATTTAGGGTATTTAATGATGCTCCAGCAGAATTTCCACTCGGAGAAACAGTTGTTACTTGGACAGCTATAGATTCAGCAGGAAATACAGCAACTGACGAACAAATTGTTACTATCGAACAGCAATATTATGTTACTCCTTCTGATTCACTTATTCTAGTAGATATTTATAATGAAATGGGTGGAGCTTCTTGGAACACTTCTTGGGATTTGAATACACCTGTTTCTACTTGGAATGGCGTCGCTGTAAGTTGTGGAAATGTAGCAGCTCTAAACCTTTCAAGTAATAACCTAACAGGAATACTACCATCATCTGTTTTAGATTTAGAAAGAATAACAGAAGGTAATTTTTTACTAAATATTAAAGGAAATAGACTTAATTTCGCATCAGCAGAAAGTTTTGTAGGAAGAATTCCGAACTTTATATATTCGCCACAGGCTAAAATATACGCTACTCGTACTGAATCTGTTGGACAAACGGAATCTATCACATTTAGTTCACAAACAGAAGGAGACTTTAATCTCTATCAATGGTATAAAGACGAAAACGCTATTGCAGGAGCTACAAATTGGGATTATACTATCACAAGTGCTGTTCCATCAGATGCAGGTGTTTATACGTGTAAAGTAAGTAATACAGTAGCAACCCAGCTTGTTTTAGAGAGAAATCCAATTACCTTAGAAGTAGAAGGCTTTGTAAACTCAACAGATTCACTTGCTTTAGTGCAGCTCTTCTTAGGAACAGGAGGACAAACTTCTTGGACAGAAGTTTGGGATTTAACTCAACCTGTCTCAACTTGGAGTGGAGTTACTCTTTCTGGAAGTAAAATAACAGAGCTAGATTTATCTTCTCGTAACTTAACAGGTACATTACCTGATGTATTTGACGCAGAACTATTCTCTGAACTTCGTTATTTGAGTTTCTTTGATAATAAATTAGATGGTCAAATTCCTTCTTCTATTGGAGCTATTACTACGCTAACTTATTTAGATTTAGATAAAAATAATTTTGAAGGAAGTGTACCTGCTTCGTTAGGAAATCTTACTAATCTTCAAGCATTTTGGTTGTCTAGAAATAATCTTACCTCTTTACCAAATGAAATTGGAAATATGAGAAGTTTGAGAACATTTTATCTCAATGAAAACCAGTTTGAAGAGCTTCCTGAAACGATAGGTAATTTAAGCGAACTTTTAATTTTGAATGTGAGTGATAACGAGCTAAAGGAACTACCAAATACGATTACGAATTTGACAAAACTAATTGAGTTTTATTCAAATAGAAATTATATTACAAGCGTTCCAACAGAGATACAGAGATTAGTTAGTTTGAGAACATTTGAGATAAATACAAATAACCTGTCTTCTTTACCGATTGGCTTTACACAAATTAGTAGTTTAGCCAAGTTTAGAGTTTCTGAAAACGAATTAGAGTTTGATGATTTATTACCTTATGCAAATCAAAATTATTCTACATTTGAATATGCGCCACAAGCTCCAATTAATGAAGAAGAAAATATTTTAGCTGTTCTTAATTCATCTCTTACTCTAACTGTAGATACAGAGGGAAGTGGAAATAATTATGAATGGTTTAAGAATGGAAATTCTGTTGAGATGAGTCAAGACTTAGTGATAAGTAGAATTAGTAATAGTGATGTAGGAACATATATAGCACAAGTTACCAATTCAAGTTTACCAGGTTTGACTTTACAACGTCGTTCTATCCTCTTAAATGTGAAATGTCCAGAAGGATTAAATTTTGAAATTGAAGAACCAGCGCAAACTGTATTTTGTGAATCTCAACCTTTTGGGTTAAAGCTAGAGGCTATTACTCAATTTACAGATGCTCAAAAAATCAGTTGGAGAAAAGATGGTGTTATTCTGGCGTTTGCCAATGAGCAATCCTATACTGTTACGAGTGCAGGTGTATATACAGCCGAAGTTTTGACAGCAAATGGTTGTACGGCACTTTCAAATTCAGTAGAAATTACTGTTCTTCCCCAACCTGAAATCAGTATTGAGTTGATTAATGAAGAATTACTGACAAGTACGTTGAATAGTCAAGAGCCAGTTACTTATCAATGGTTGAAAGATGGTGTTCCTATTGAAAATGCTTCGGAAAATACATACACGCCAACAGAAACAGCAGAGTATAGTTTGCTTGTCTTGACAGAAGCAGGTTGTAGTTCGATTTCTGAAACAATTCTTTTTACAAAAACGATTACAGCAATAGAAGAACCAAAAGAGTTTAGAGATTTAGAGATTTTTCCTAATCCAAACAATGGTAATTTCTTCATAGATTTTGGAACAATAACTCAAAACGGAGAACCTACATTTATCTTAATTGATGCAATTGGTAGAAAAATAACACTCAAAACAGAGCGTATTTCTTCTTCTCGTTATAAAATCAAAACAAATAATCTTGCAGGTGGAATGTATCATCTACAAATTCAAACAAAAGATGGAATTGCCTTCCGTAAGTTTGTAGTAGAAGAATAAAAACTAGAGTTGTGATTTTTACATAAAAAACTTCCCTTTTCTATATAGAATAGAAGAGGGAAGTTTTTATTTTTAATTGTCAGTAATAACCTTTCAAGCTAATATTGATTAAAAATAGGTCAGTCTCGTTAGAGCAGACCAAAAGTAACTTTCAGATAACACGAACTTGGTATTATACTTTTCGTTTTCTACGCCGTTAGGAATTACATATCAACTAGCTGATGGCAAAAATTTATGTAAAGTTCCTACGGAACAATTTGATATTTATTTCTATTTTTTACCAATATAGAGTTCCAATGGAATAAAATACAAAAAAAATAGCATATAAGTTATTGATATATAATGTGTTAAAAACCTATTTTACGTTAGATAGAGAAAAGTTTTAGAGTATTTCTGATACTTATTTGATACTGAATAAAAATCAATAACTCAAAATATCATGCATTCTGACGATTCCTAAACAGTTATTTTCCTTATCAACGACAGGCGCAACATAAATCTGACGCTTCTTATTTTCCATCACACTCAAAACTTCTGAAAGTCGCATTTGAGGATTTAATGAAATAGGATTTTTAGTCATTATTTCCTCGGCTTTTGCTGTCAATGTATCTGAATGAGTGAGAAAACGTCGCACATCTCCATCTGTAATTATTCCTTCTAGTTTATTGTTTTCTGATTCATCCATTGATTTTTCACAAACACAAACAGCACCCAAATTATACTTAGTCATCACAATGACAACCTCTTTGAGGGAATTTTGAGCCATAACAATAGGTAGATTTTCTCTACTGTGCATTACGTCAGCAGCCGTTAGTAAAAGATTTCTTCCAAGCTGACCAGCAGGATGAAAGACAGCAAAATCAGTTTCTTTAAAGTTTCGTGCTTTTATAAGTGCAGCAGCCAACGCATCGCCAATGACAAGCGAAACCGTTGTGCTACTCATCGGTGCAAGGTTCAGAGGACAGGCTTCACGCTCAACAGTTGCATCTAAAAGTAAATCTAAGTTTTGAGCAAGACGAGTTTCTGTATTGCTAAAAATACCGATTGTTTTTGCGCCTACTTTATGCAGCGTTGGAAGCATTTTCACAAGCTCAATGGTAGTTCCACTTTTAGAAAGCATAATAACAATATCGCCCTTTGATACCATTCCTAAATCTCCATGAAGAGCTTCCGAAGCATTCAGAAAAACAGAAGGCGTTCCTGTACTTGCGAAAGTAGCCGAAATTTTGTGAGCAATAATTCCAGATTTGCCTACGCCTGTTACTACTATTTTTCCTTTTGAGGAGAGAATAAGTTCAATAGCTTTGTCAAAGGTGATAGAAATTTGTTGTTTTGCATTTTGAAGAGCTTCAATTTCTAAATTAAAGACTTCGTTGGCTGAATCTAGGTGGAATTGCATTATTACTTTTTTAGGCTGTTTTTTTCTAACTTTTCATTAGCCAAAAGTAGTAAAAATAGTCTTATGGATTTGATATTTAGAATAGATTTGAAGTTTTTTAAACTATTGTCAGAGTTCTTTTGGATTACCAAAAAACTACTGACAATTTTTTTATGAAATATTATTGAGAAAGAGAATTATAAATTTTTCTAAGCATCTTGAATGAAAACAATGAAATGAGTAAAGGAAATAAGAATAAAACCATGTTTATTCCTACTAAAAAATTAATTCTACTTCTAGTAGATGATTGAAAGCTTACATATTTTTCTAAACTAAAATCTCCTAATTGAGAAATCAAAGAATAGAGAAATAAAAATGAAATTACAAAACAAGTTACTGTGATAATTCCCAATAAAAATATTTTCAAAAACAGAATTGTATCTTTCATAATTCAACAAAATAAAAATATAATTTATTCTAACCAATTCTAAAACCCATCAAAAGAATATCATCAATTTGTTCTTCATTTTTCATCCAATCTACTATGGTTTCATCTAGTATTTTATGCTGTTCTTCCATTGGTTTTTGATGAATTTCTTGTAAAAGATTTCTTAGTTTTTTTATCATAAATTTTCTTCCCTGCACTCCTCCAAATTGGTCTTGATAACCATCTGAAAACATGTAGAAAGTTTTAGGAGCAGTTGAATCATTCAAATCTAAGGTATGTGTTTTGAAAGAGTCTTTTTCGTAAAAATCCTTTCCTCCAATTGGTTTTTTATCTCCTTTTATGGTTTGTATTTGTCCATCCTGAATATATAGAAGGGGGTTTTTTGCTCCTGCAAACTCTAGTATGTTTTTTTCTTTGTCATAGACACATAGAGCCATATCCATTCCGTCTCTGTTTTCAGTTTCTTGTTGTTTGAGCGTACCTTGAACGCCTTTATGAAGTTCATTAAGAATCTCATGAGGCGCAGTAATTCCTCTTAAATTTACAATTTCATTCAACAAGTCATTTCCAATAAGCGACATAAATGCCCCTGGAACACCGTGTCCTGTACAGTCAATAGCCGTCAAAACTATTCGGTTGTCTTTTTCAGTTGTCCAATAAAAATCTCCACTTACAATATCACGAGGCTTGAACAAGACAAAACCCTCTGTTTTTTTACCAAAACCAGTAAAAACCTGTGCAGGAGGAACTAAAATTGCATCTTGAATACGCTGTGCATACCGAACACTATCCGTAACTTTTAGATAAAGTTCACTAATTTCTTCATTTTTGTGTGCCACAGCATCACGCTGCATCTGGATTTCTTCAGTTTGTTGTTCTAGCTCTGTGTTCTTAGATTCAATTTGATTTTTTTGTTCTGCGAGGGCTTTATTTTTCTTTCTTGAATTGATAAAAGCAAAACCAATAATTAGCAAGATTAATAAGGATAAAATAGCTGCAATGGTAAATATTTTTTGCTGTGCTTCTTTTTCTGCTTCTTTTATATTGGCTTCTGCTTTTGCTTCTGCTTGTTTTTTTTCTGCCTCTGCTCTCTCTCGTGCTAAAGTTTGTTTGTTTAGGTCAGCTTGTTGTTCTAATTTTTCTACTTCTCGTTTTCTGTTTATTTCTTTTTGTTGCAAGTCTTCTACTTCTCGTGCTGCTTTTTGAGCATTAAGTTCTTGTTGTGCAATCAATAACTCTTGTTTAGTGCGCTGTTTTTCTAACGCATCTTTTTCTAATCGTTGTGCTTGTAACTCTTGTTTTTGTTGCAATAAAGCTAATTCTTGATTTTGCTTTTCTAAGGTAAGTTCTTGTTCTTTTAGTTGTGCTGTTTTGAGTTCTTCATCTACCATGTAAAGCTGCAATTCTTTTTCAGTTCGTTCTATCAAAAACTGTTGTTGTAGAAGTTCTTGTTGCTTCAAACGCTCTTCTAAAAGCAATGAATCACGAATATCAAGGTGTTTTTCATATGATTTGAGCGCATCTTCATAGTTATTATTAGCTTGATTAATCTGTGAAGCTGTTAGATGAATATCTTGAGCTATTTCACGTTGCTGGTATTTTTGAGCATAGGCAAGTGCAAGTTCGTTGTATTCTCTTGCATTATGATAATCTCCTAATTGATAATAAATAGCTGCTGTAATATTATAAAGACGTGCTAACTCTCTAGGTTGATTTCTTGTTTCTACGAGTTTTATTGATTGCTTCAAAAAGCGTAAGGCATTATCATATTGAGATAAGTTTTGATAAACAATAGCCGTATTAGTGAGTGTTATTGGGTCTTCTTCTAAGCCTAATTTTTTTTCTATTTTTCTGGCTTGTTCAAAATTAGTAATTGCTTTATTATAATTTCCCAAAAATTTGTGGGCATATCCAATATTATTAAGCGTTGCTGCAACAGCTGCCGAATCTCCGATGATTCTATCCATTTCCAAAACCTCTTGATTTGCTTCTAAGGCTGTTTGATAGTCTTTATTAGCTTGATATGCCGTGATTAATTGGCGTAATGCTTGAATTGTAGCATATGGCTTTCGTTGTGGCTGATAAATTTGTTTTGCGTTTTGATAGGCTGCAATAGCTTGTGAATAATCTTTTTGAGCCAAATAAGATTCTCCTAATCGCATAGAAACAACAGCTTGAGAAGATGAATTTTCGCTAATTACTTCTTGAGATTTAGTAAAATATTCGATGGCTTTATCGTGCAAACCTCCATTTTGATAAATAATTCCAATTTCTGTATAAACTTGAAAAAGAGCTTCTTTATCATTTTGCTTTTCTAATTTATTGACAGCTTGAAGATAATAACGCAATGAACTTGCAAGTTTTTGTTCACTTTGTTCATGACGTGCAGATTTCAGCAACTCATCTACTGTTTGACTACTTTGAGCAAAAATAGAAAAGTTGATTCCGATAACCAAGAAAAAAATAAAACAAAAACGCATATACAAATTTAGATTTTAGAAGTCAGATTTTAGAATTAAATTAATCCAAAATTATTTTCTTTTACATTTAGCTGTCCCTTTGATTTATCTCAATTCCCATGTCCTAGCTCCCAATTCCCAATTTCTACTCCTCCCTACAACTTCACAATCATTACAGGTACTTTGCTTTGAAAACTCATTCCTTGAGAAACACTTCTATGAAAAAGACCTTCAAAAAATGAACGCTCTTTTGTTAGCATAACTAATAGTTGAGCAGGTTTTTTATCTAAGAAATTACTGATTCCTTCCTGAATGCTTTTGTTGTAATTTATTTCAAAACTCATTTTTTTCTTTGAAATAGAGGAGTAAGTTTCTTGTAGAGGGTTTAGTTGATAAGCAATTAAATTCATATCTTCTTTGCTTGTCGAAACGTGAAGGCAAGTCAAGTGCGCTCCTAATACCTCACAGAAGAGCAACAAAGAATCTATAATATCAGCATCTCCATCATCTAAAGAAAGCGCAAAAACAACGTGTTTAATGCTATTTTGCATTTCAATTTCAGAAGGCACAATTAGGATAGAAGAAAGCGTTTGTTCTAAAGTTTGAGAGATAAGCCGTTCGAAGGGGATTCCTTCCCATTGTGAACGGTCTTTTGCAGAAAGAATCAAAATATCAGCATCGTGTTTTTTGATGATTTTGATGATATTTTCTTTTTCTCTTCCTTGTTGAATAGAAGTTTCTATTTTAAGATAATGTTCTGAATCTGTATAACGCTCAAAATCATATTCACTTACAAAAACGTGAAGTTGATTTTCCAAATCAGATAATAAATGAATCGGACTGTTTTGAGGATATGTATGATGAACAATTATTTTCGAACCAAACTCTTTTGCAAGTAACGTAGCATACTGCAATGATTTTGCAGAAGATACAGAAAAGTTAGTTGGAACGAGTAGAGTTTTCATAATTTATTGATTACTCAAAATAAATAAGTGCTATAAATATATTAATTTTTATTCAGATTTTCTATCAAAATATCTCTTGCACAATCTGTGCTTATAATTTTCATTTGCGATTGAGACTTTTTTTCTTCCATTTCTAAAGGTGCAAATTCTTTCTCAGCTTTTGCTGCTACACAATCACAGATGTTAGAAATTGTTAGAGAATCTAGTTTTAATACAGATTTTTCATTTTCTTTATTTATTTCTGCCTTACAATCTGCCTTAAACGCTACTTTGTATTCTGATTTCCACTCTCCCTTTTCTCCTAAACTATTACAAGAAACCAAGACAATAAAAAACATGAAATAAATAATTAAGACGGATTTTTTTTCTACGAGTTTTCTTTTTAACAGATTGATACTATTTTTCATAAATTGTTTAACCTACTTCAATTAAATTTTTTCTATTACAAAAATATGAAGATACAAACCTCCTGCTTCAGTTACATATTCTTTTGTGATTTTATACTTTTTTATCATAAAAATAACTTCTCTAAAAACGCCTTGCCTCATTGTCAAGACAACTATTTTTCCATTTTTAGATAAAATTTTATTAGCTGAACTCAAAAACTGGTCGTAAAGCCCTCGCATATTTACTTGCTTGGCAGACTGTATTCCGAAAGGCAAATTACAGACAATTTTATCTAGTTGCCCATTTTCCTCCACGTAATCTTCAATTGTTTCCTCTAAATGACGAGCATTTAGCTCCCTTACTTCTACAAAATCAAAATTATTTAGTTTCAGATTTTCTTTTGTTCCTTTAATTGCTTTCTCGTGCATATCTCCAGCCAAAATCTTGATTTTATTTCCAAACATACTTGCAGCCTCTAAAATAATTGTTCCACCTCCACAAGTACAATCCAGTAAAGAATCTCCTTCTTGAAGTCCTGCCAAAGTAAGTAGATGATAAGCTAGAGTGTGTTTTGTGGCTGCTCTGTGATGAAAAATTCGCTCAATTTTATTATAATTTCCTTGTCTATGAGCCAGAGTATCATCAGTTATTTGATAACCTACAAAAACAAAACTTCCAATTACATCAACTCTCAAGTTATATTCATATTCAGTCAAAGAAACAGGTGTTTTATAACGCATAATTACAGTATGTCCGATATGTTTTGCCATTTCCATTGACGTAAAATCATGTGTTCCATAACGTTCTGCACTTGCACGAAATGATTTTGCTGTTTTGAGTTCTGACAAATCTATTTCCATTATTTTTTCTTTTAGATTTTCCAAAGTTGGCTTATCTAAATAAAAACTTCCTTTTAGTTCTATGACAGAATGAATACTTCTAAGAGAAAGAATCTTTTGGAGAATAGAATTATTTTTTTCTTTATCAAAATTAGGAACAAGAAAAGAAACACGATGAGAAAAATTTTCAAACTGTTTTATTTCTGTTGCCTCTGTTATGTTTTGTTTTATTTCTTCTATGACTAATTCTTCTAAATTATAATCACAGGTTACTAAATATTTTTTCAAGTGGTATTGTTTTTTGGTTTAATTGTAGGGAAAAGACACGTCTTTTTCTTAGCAGTAAGTAATTTTATAAACGTAGAACAGACTATACTTGACTATTTCAAGAAAAGGCATACCTTCTAGCCTTTGTTGGTGTTTTAGCGTAGCGACACCAACAAATTACAGACCATCAGCTATATGGGTACAAAAATAGAATAAAGTTTGTTAAGCTAACTTATAAAAAATGAATTCTTGCGTTTTTTCTGCATTCTGTTTTATTTATATCTGACTATTCATGTATTTTTGTCTATAATTTTTAAAAACTCTAAGTGTTTTCGAATATACTTAAGGTTTGAATAAACGATTCTATATGTTCAAAAAAATAGATAAACTGGTCGCTCATTCCTTTTTTGGGCTTTTCTTTCTTACTTTTTCAGTAGTTTTATTTATTCTACTGATGGTTTTTATGTCCAAATATTTTGAAGATTTGGTAGGTAAAGGTTTGGGAGCAGAAGTTTTTGCAGAGCTTTTTTTCTATTTTTCACTTACTCTTGTTCCACAGGCATTGCCATTGGCTATCCTTTTGGCTTCCTTGATGGCGTTTGGGAATATGGGAGAGCATAATGAACTGACTGCCGTAAAAGGGTGTGGTATTTCACTGATTAGAATACTTATGCCTGTTGGGCTTTTTGCTGTTTTCATGACAGGAGTAGCTTATGTTTTTAATGATAGTATTGTTCCAGAAGTGAATTTGAAAGCTTATCGTTTGCTTTATGATGTTAGGCAAAAAGAACCTACTTTAGATTTTCCAGAAGGTTCTTTCTATAATGGTTTGCCCGGTTGGAGTATAAGAATAGGAGAAAAAGTAAAAGGAACAGATAGCTTAAAAGATTTGATTATCTATGACCACCGAAGCGCAAGAGGAAATACAGATGTCATTATTGCTGACAAAGGTTTGATGATAAATAAGCAAGATGAGCAAGTTTTGCAGTTTCATATAGAAAATGGCTATCATTATTCCGAACAGCTTACCAATGGAGGAAGAGACAAAAATGCTTTTATGAGAGATAAATTTGAACAAGCAACATTCAATTTTGACTTGTCTTTCTTACAAATGAATGAAACTTCAGAAGAGTTATTTCAGCAAAATAGATATATGATGACTGTTTCTCAACTTGATGCAGAAGCAGATTCTCTACTACAAGACGCTAGAGAAGTAGAAGAGGAAAATGCAAGCCGAGCAAGAAGTTATTTTGATTATACTTTTTTTGTAGAATTTGAGAGAGAAAGATTAGAACAACGAGCCGAACGAGAAAAAATAAAGGCTGAACAAGAAAAAGCAAAACTAGATTCTATAAATCAAAATACTTTATCAAAAGATTCATTAAAAATTCAAGAAGATAATTCTAACAGTAATTCAGATAGTTCAGGTTTGATAACAGATACTAAGCAACAAGAAGCGTTAGATTCTATCAAAAGACTCAATCCAGAGGATAATATAGATACAACTAATTCTTTCTCTTCTACTGAAAATTTTTCAAACAATAACTCTCAGAACCAAATAATGCGAGAGGCATTGAGAGTAAATGACAAACCTGCAATCATTCCTAATGCCTTAGATGGACTAGATACGATTGATTGGAAAAACCTCCCTGATACCATTACGGTAGCTAATCAAAATTTTACAGCAAAGAGTAGTGATGTGATATTAGAAAGAGCTCTAACAAAAGTTAGAAACATGCGCTCATTTGCCAAAACAAACGGAGAACGAATCGAACGTTTTGAGTATAACTCAAGAAGAGCTTTATTAGAAAAAAATAAACGCTTTTCTCTTGCTGTGTCTTGTTTTATTATGTTTTTGATAGGTGCGCCACTTGGAGCAATTATTAAAAAAGGAGGACTGGGAGTTCCTGTTCTGATTTCAATTGTCTTTTTTATCTTATTTTATATCATGACAATTACAGGCGATAAGTGGGCAAGAGAGGAAATTGTTTCTATTTTCATGGGTTCTTGGGCTGCAAATATATTACTCTCAATTTTTGGAGTTATATTTCTATTACAAGCAAGAGCAGATTCAAGGCTTTTTGAAATAGATGCTTATGTAGTTCTTTTTGGAAAAATCAAAAAAATATTTGTAAAAGAAAAAAAGATAGAGAAAAAGTCATAAAAAAATAGCTTCAAGAACATTCAAATAGCAATCAAGTAAGATGAATATAGAAAATGTAAAAAATGATTGGCAGACCAATTCTACAAAGACAGTATATGAAAATAACTGGATTCATGTAAAAGAGAATCAAGTCATTAATCCAAGTGGAAACAATGGAATTTATGGTGTAGTTCATTTCAAAAACGCAGCCATCGGAATTGTCCCTTTAGACGAGGAAAATAACACCTATTTGGTTGGTCAATGGCGTTATGCACTCAATGAATATTCATGGGAATTGCCAATGGGAGGCGCACCAACAGAGGATTATTTGTTACATGCACAGCGAGAATTAGAAGAAGAAACAGGACTGAAAGCTAAGAAGTGGAAAAACATCATGAAACTCCATACTTCTAATTCTATTTGTGATGAAGTAGGTTATGTTTTTTTGGCACAAGAACTGACACAAGGAGAGATGCAATGGGAGGAGACTGAAAATTTAGCAATAAAAAAACTACCCTTTAGTGATGCCTATAAAATGGTTTTGAACGGACAAATCACAGATGCCATCAGTATTGCAGGTATTTTGAGAGTCAAAATTATTTTAGACGAAGAAGTGTAAAAAGTAAAATACTTGAAGCTTTTTGTCAAAAAATAACTTAACTACAAAAACGATTAAAAACCTTCAGTTTAATTTAATTTTTCTAACTTTGCTTTTAACTGTATTTTATGATACAGCTATAAAATAACGCCTTTCTAATTTTGTATCTAAATTTTATTTTTTTACAGAAAAAGAAGTCTTTTTTTATAAAACGCCTTACGTATATTGTTTTGATTGAAAAGTCAGAAACAATACTTTATTAATTATTTGCTGATTTTATCTTGTAACTATTATGATGAACGAAGAAAACGAGAACTTGAACAACGAAACTACTCAAAATAGTATTGAAGACAATACAAAAGACATTGAAGTAGGAAGCGAAGCAAGTGTAAGTATGGATAATACCATCTCTAAAGAGATTATTCAAGAAGCTGAAAGTAATATCGAAGCAACTGCAAAGCCAGACTTTAAAGACGAGTCAGCAGAAGAAGCTGAAGAAGAAGTCAGTCAAGAAGATTTGGAATCTATCAAAAAAGAAAGCGAAGAAACAAACGCTTCTGACGATGAAAAATCGGATGACACAGAAAACGAAAATTCTGAAAAAGAACAACGAGAAGAAAAACAAAAGAAAGAAGAGCTTCCTCAAGAAGATTATTCTACTTTTTCTAAAGAAGAATTAGTTGCCAAAAGTGCATTATTTGCTGCACAAGCAACAACAGCAACAGAAGAGAGAATAAACTTTCGTTATTTAGATGACCAAGTTTCAAAAATTAGAGAATTTATAGATGGCTTTAACGAAGCAGAGCGCAAAGAAGCACGTCAGAAATACGAAGAATCAGTAAATACAGATGAAGAGAAAGAAGGATTTTCATTCCAACAAGACGACCTTACTGGAATGTTTTATGAAAACTTCAAGGCAATAAAAGAAGCTAAACGAAATCATTACGCAAAATTAGAAGGGGAGAAACAAGCTAACTTGAAGAAAAAACAAGCCATTATTGAAGAGCTTCGTTCACTTACTGATACTTCAAAACCAAGTGAGCTTTCAAGAAAAGGAGAATTTGACAAAGTAAAAGCCATTCAATCAGAATTTAAAACTATTGGTTATGTACCAATGCAGGAGGCTGATGAGATTTATAGAAACTATAAAGCCTTGCTTGACCTCTTTTACAATCAAAAATCACAAGAGCGTGAACTTCTAACACTTGACCGTGAGCGTAATTTGGAAGCCAAAGTAGCTATTGTTGTTAAGGCTGAAGAACTTCTCAATCATGATAAATTAAATGAGGCTGTAAACGAACTTAACCGTTTGCACCAAGAATACAAGCGTATAGGTCCTGTTCCTAGAGCAGACCGTGAGCAACTTTGGGAGCGTTTCAAACTAGCTTCTGACAAAATTTATGATGCTCGTAGAGAATATGCAGAAAAGTTTAAGGCACAGTTAGAAGAAAACATGAAACTCAAACAAGACCTTTGTTTGAAAGTAGAAGAGTTTGTAAACTTTGATACAGATAGAATCAGAGAATGGAATCTGAAAACAAAAGAACTCGTTGAGCTTCAAAAACAATGGGATGCTATCGGACCTGCCCCTCGTGAAGTAGCTAAAAGTTTGAATAAGCAGTTTTGGGATAATTTCAAAAAGTTCTTTAATAATAAATCTAAATTCTTTGAGAAATTGGATGCAGCTAGAGACGAGAATTTACTCAAAAAACAAGAACTCATCAAACAAGCTGAAGCACTTAAAGAAAGTACGGATTGGGATAGCGCAGCAAATACATTAAAAAGATTACAAAGCGAATGGAGAGAAATTGGACACGTTCCTGAAAAACAGCGTGAAACAGTTTATCAAGAGTTTAAAGGAGCTGCTGATTATTTCTTTGAGCGTCGTCGTAATCGTTACAAAGAACAAGATGCTGCTCAAGAAGAAAACTTGAAACAAAAATTAGAAATTTGTAGTCAAATAGAAGAACTTGCAAAAGCAAAGTCGAATGATACAAAGAAATTGCAAGAGCTACATTTGAAGTTTCATGAAATTGGATTTGTTCCACGCAAGAATATCCGTACAATTCAAGACCGTTTTGATGAAGTGAATGCAATGTTTATGAAAAATTCGGAATTGAGCAATGAAGAAGCTCAAACGTTCCATTTTAAAACACAAGCAAAAGCTATCAAGAAAAATCCGAAAATGGCTGGCGATTTCAAACAAAGTGAAAACAAACTCAAACGCAAAATCACAGACCTAGAAAACGAAATCAATTTGTGGCAAAACAATATTGAGTTTTTTGCAAAATCAAAAACGGCTGATAAACTTCGTGAAGAATTTAATGAAAAAATAGCGAATGCAAAAACTGAAATTGCAGCTATCGAAAATCAAATCAAAATCTTGACAACACCTCCAAAAGAAGAAAAAGAAAATCAGAATACAGAAGTAGAGGCAAAAACTGAATCTTCAACAGATAAAAATTAATTCTAAACTTCTTTTTTCACAATTAAAAAGCATTTTATTCTTTTTTGAATAAAATGCTTTTTATATTATATAATTTCTATTTTTGCATAAATTTTTATTCAACTATTTTATAATTTTATTATAATGAAAAAAATACTTTTATTTCTGTTGTTATCTGTGATGTCCTTTTCAACTTTTGCACAGAATGATGACAAACAAGCTATCAAAGAAAAAATAGCAGAACAAACATGTGAATGTATTGAAAACTCTGATATAGATTTAGAAGACAAAGCAGCCATTGAAGCTCAGTTTGGTGCGTGTATATTACAGGCTATTGGAGCGAATGAAGATGCTGTCGTTAAGCTAGATTTAGATTTTAGTAGTGAAGAAACAATGCATAGTTTTGGAAGAGAAATAGGCTTACTCGTTGCTGGAAAATGTCCTAGTATTTTTATAGGATTAGCAAAGCAAAAGCTAGAAGATAAAAACAAAAAAGAAAGCACTATCTCTACTATATCTGGAGCTATAGAAAAAGTAGAAGAAGGAGAGTTTGTAGTAATTATAGTAAAAGATGACAACGGACGCTCACATAAACTCTACTGGCTTGACTTTTTTGAGAATGCAGACCAATTAAAGGATAATTATAAATCTCTGAAAGGCAAAAAGCTAGAAGTAAGTTATAAGGAACAAGAGTATTATCATCCAAAACTACAGGACTATAGCACTATAAAAGTTATGACCAAAATAGAGTTGAAGTAATCGAATCCTGTTATTGTAAACTACCAGCATAAAAAAAGCAGTCTATAAATAAATTTTATAGACTGCTTTTTATAAAACAATTGTAAGAAGTAGAGAATAAACAAATTACTATTTTTGAATTTTTAATCGTTTGATAACCAATAGTTTGAACTAGCTACGCTGGATATCCATTTCGTAATTCGTAATTTTTAATTCGTAATTGTTCCTAGAATTACTGAGCTGCTTCTGTGCTATCTTTTTCAGCTTTGTAGTTTGCATTCAGACGCTCCAAAACAGTTTTTGTAATATCTAATTCTTTATCTGTATAAAGAATCATTGACATGCCTTTTTGAGTTCCTAAAACAACCTTATATCCTTTTTCAGCTTTATATTCTTCCAAAACAGATTCAATATTTGAGTACGCTTGGTTCATATCTTTTTCGCCTTGTAACATAAGAGCTTCTGACATAGAACCTTTTTGTCTTTCTAACATTTGGTATTTTGTTTGAAGGTCTTGCTGTTCTTTTTTTGCAGCATTTTCAGACAAAAGACCTTGAGAAGCACGTTTTTGAAAACTTTCAGCCTCACTTTGCAATTGAATTTCGCTTTGCTCTAGTTGTCTTCTCATTTCTGTTTGCTTCTTTTCTGTCTTATTTTTTATATCTACTAAATAGTCGTAATAAGTATTTAACGTATCAAGATTGACATAAGCAATATCGCCATTATTTGTAGCGTTTGACGAGCTAGTAGTTGTTGTTGTAGCATTTGCAGTCTTAGAGTCTTTTGGCTGACAACTTGTGAAAGCAACAAAAGAAATGATTAGAGTAAGTGCAAAGTAAAATGAATTAGTGAATGTATTTTTCATCATTGAAATTGAAATTGAGAAAATTGAATTAATTTTTTATTTAAAATAAATGAAGGCACAAAGATAATAGAATTTTATGGATTAAGACGTTTCGAACGAATCTTTAAAATAGAATCCTTGATTGATAAATACAGAGTGTTTTCATAAAAACTTTGTCAGTAGTTTTTGGTAATCCAAAATAACTCTGACAATAGTTTAGGTACAGAAGAACTTATTTTTCAGCTATTGACAGCCTTCTAAAAAGGACTGTCAAAGTTAAAGAAATGCTATAATTTATTTACAAACTCAATTATTATTTATGCTTTTATTTTAAGAATACTTTTATGTAGCAGGATTTCGGATAACCATTTTGGTACGGAAAGAGCCCATAACATTTAATAGAGTGCCTGTTTCTTTATCCCTCATCATACCTTTAAAACTACCTTGATAAATATCGCCTTCTATTTTTTCGATAGTCATTTCAAAGGGTTCAGCATCTTGCATTTGATTTTTGAACTTTCCTTTATTGTTAGTGCGTATTAAGTTCACGATTATATCCTTTTTCAACTTTCCTTCACTGCCTTCTTGCAAAACAAAAGGAGTTTCCTGATTGAAATCGAAGTTATGAGCTTGTAAATAAATACTTTCCTTACAGTGGTCATCAGCACAGCGTTCGATTCTGAATAAATTGTTTTTCAATAAATTATATCTAGCAACATTATCAAGAGGCAAATAATTGAAATTATATTCTTTTCCTTCAATAGTAGCTTTGATATAAAAGTCATTATCTATGGCAGCCGAAGCAGGACGAGTATCAGGTTCTTCTACTTCTTCTGTTTGCGTAGAATCAGAAGTTGATGTAGTTTCAGAAGTGCCAGTATTTGTACACGCCCAAAGTCCGTAAGAACTAATGGCTGCAAAAACAAATAATATATAAATAGACTTAATCTTTTTCATAAATTTTGATTGATTTAAAAAGGTATTGATTAAAAAATAAAATGAATTTTCTTTAATTTTAGAAATACAAAATTCTAAAAAAAAAGTCTCTTATCAAATTCATTTTGAAATATTTAGGGAATGATAAAAATCTTTTAGTTCGATACTCTACTTTATTTTTTATAGCTCAACATTTTCTTAAATACCACGTATATAAAAAGGTAAATATTTCTCATTTCAATAACTATAACTACTTTACCATTATGGCTAATGAATACTTAGAAAAAATGTACAAAGAGTTTTTAGAAAAATTTGAAGAAAGTAATTTGGAACAACTAATAGAAGCATTCAATAGAGAGGTAGGTAATAGAGGTTGGGCTGGAGTTCGTGGTGCTTATCTTATGGCAATGAAAGATGCTTTTCTCAAATATAAAGACTTGGATAGTAGTTCTATCATTGCTAAAGATGGAAAAGGAATTTCATTAGCAAGAAAAGTAAGGTTAGAAGGTAATACTTTAATTGCTGAGGGTGAAAACTTTGGAGGAGCAGCTCGTGCTATATAATACAATCAGAGAAATAAAATTTCAAAAAACCAGCTATTTTACTTAATAACTGGTTTTTTGATGTACGGAAGGTAAATGAAAATAAAGTTTATTACTTCAACGTAGCAATTATAGTTTTTCCTCCTTTTGTTTTTTGCTCTAAGTTTACATTTATTTCTGCATCAAGAGGAACAAAAATATCTACACGAGAACCAAATTTGATAAAACCAAACTCGTTGCCTTGTACTACAGGCTGTCCTTCTTTTACATACCAACAAATACGACGAGCCAACGCACCAGCAATCTGACGAAATAAAATTTCTGTATTTGTATTAGGTTGTTTTACCACAACAGTTGTGCGTTCGTTGTCTGTACTTGCCTTCGGATGCCAAGCTACTAAATACTTTCCAGGGTGATATTTGAAATAAGATACAATACCAGACAAAGGATTACGATTGACATGAACATTGATAGGAGACATAAAAATTGAAATCTGACGACGCTTTTCATTAAAATATTCTGTTTCCTCTACTTCTTCTATAACAACTACTTTTCCATCAGCAGGTGCAATGATATGCTTTTCATTACGTTCTACTTCTACATGAGGATTTCTAAAAAATTGAAGAATAATCAAGAAAAAAGCAACTCCAATAATAACAGCTATTGCTTCAATGAGTTGAGGATTTGAAAAAGAACTTGAAAAATAATACCCTGCACCAATAACGAGTGCAGCAAAAATAGTAACGATGAGCAGACTAGGGTAACCTTCTTTATGAATTTTCATGTATTTTGATAATTAAATTGTGTTGTGTGCTGAATTTGTACCAGCAAAGCCAAAAAAGAGAATGGAAATGTTTTTTTATAAAATTAAAATAGACAAAAACACTATTTTAAAAATTTTGATACAAACATACGGCATTTTCAATAAATTTGCTTACTTTTAACTGTATAGATGCAGATAAGTTCCTTTTTTTATCTGAAAATAAATAAAAAACAAAAACGATTTCCATTTTGTCAAAATTCAAAATAAATACCGTTTCGGAAGCCTACAAGCCTGAAAATCAGACTGAACCTGCTTTTTTGATTGACCCATCGCTCAACTCAAAGAGTAAAAACGATGCAAAAAACACAAAGCTCTACATTAAGCCAAAAGCCATAAAACAGATTTTTGATCATATTTCTTGGGGAGAAACCACGAAGGAAAATGTTGTCGAACAGGGTGGTGTTTTGTTAGGAAAAGTATTCTTTGATGAAAAAAAGAATCTTATGTATGGAGTTGTAGAAGAAGCTTTAGCAGGAAAACAAGCTAAGGGAAGTTCTGCCTATTTAGAAATGGATCACGAGGTCTGGAAAGAAATGCTTGATGAGTTTGATGATATTTTGGATAAAGATGAAGATAAAAAATGGCAAATGATAGGTTGGTATCACACGCACCCAAACAACCTTTCTGTTTTTATGTCGGGAACAGATATGGGAACGCAACAGCGTTTTTTCTCCAACGACTGGCAATATGCCATCATTTTCAATCCTCACAAACAAATTTGGAAGTCTTTTGTAGGTAATGAAGCCGTAGAATGTGCTGGAATGATTGTAAAAGACTAGGTTTTTTTATAGCTTGTAAAATTATTTTTTAAAATCAGTTTGCCTATGTGTATTAATTAAAAGTTAAGCAAATATCGTTTTGTATTCACTGGTAACTGAAAACTGGTAACTGATAACTGTAATATATGGATACTTATTTTTTCTATCCTGATTTAGAACTCGGACAACAAATTACACTTCCAGAAGAGGAAGCCAAACATCTCAAAACGCTTAGAGTAAAAGAAGGCGATTTTATAGATATTGTAAATGGAAAAGGAATTTTAGCGAAAGGAAAAGTGCTTTCTCCAAATGTCAAAAACTCTTTGATAGAAATTACACAAATATTTGATACAGAGGCAAAACGACCTTTTTATATTCATATTGCTGTTGCTGCCACGAAAAGTTCGGATAGAATAGAATGGTTTTTGGAAAAAGCTATCGAAATAGGAATTGATGAAATTTCATTTATAGAAACAAGTAGAAGCGAATATAATCATTTAAAGTCTGACCGATTAGTAAAGAAAAGTATCGCTGCTATCAAGCAATCTCTTCGTGCTACACTTCCAAAAATAAATGCTCCTAAAGAATTTAAAGATTTCATAAAAAAATACCATTCTGATAGAAAAAATCAAACGAAACACGGAGAAGAAACGTTAGAAATCCAACGCTTTATAGCTTACACACCTACTGATACAACGGCTGTTTTGGAAAATTGCGCTACCAAAAATGCTTATTATTTGGTTTTGATAGGAAGTGAAGGAGGTTTTAGTCCAGAAGAAGCACATCAAGCGCAAATATCTGGTTTCGAATGTGTAAGTTTAGGAGAGTACAGACTCAGAACCGAAACGGCTGCACTTTATTCTTGTATGGCTCTAAATAGTCTGAATAGAAGTTAGGAATTAAATATTGGGAAATCGAAGCCAAAAAAGTGTACTCGTATTTTCTTGTGTTTCTTACTTTCTCTCAGTGCCTTAGTGTTAAAAATAATCCTACCAAAAATGAAATATATAATAATTGTCCTTACTCTAGTTTTATTCTCATTTATTCCAAATAAGTCAGTTTTAAAGCCAACTGCTACTTACAAAATAGCTAAATTAAAGTATAATGGAGGAGGAGATTGGTATTCTAATAAAACTTCTTTGCCTAATCTAATAGAATTTTGTAATGAAAATTTAAAGACTCAGATAGCAAAAGATGAAGAAGTGGTAGAAGTAGGAAGTGCAGAACTTTTTAGTTATCCTTTTGTGCATATGACAGGGCACGGAAATGTTATTTTTTCAGCGCAAGAAGCTCAAAATCTCCGTAATTATTTGATTGGAGGAGGTTTTTTGCATATTGATGATAATTATGGAATGGATAAATTTGTTCGCTTAGAAATGAAAAAAGTATTTCCAGAATTAGAGTTTATCGAACTTCCTTATTCTCACGATGTCTATAACATCAATTACAAATTTTCAGAAGGCTTACCAAAAATCCACGAACACGATGGCAAACCAGCACAGGGTTTTGGACTTATTTATGAAGGTCGTTTGGTTTGTTTTTATTCGTATGAATCTGACTTAGGAAACGGTTGGGAAGATGCTTCTATCCACAATGACCCAGAGGAAAAACGCCAAGCTGCTCTCAAAATGGGTGCAAATTTGGTGCTTTTTGCTTTTATGCAACTTCAATAAGAAGTAATTACAAATTAAAGATTACAAATTACGAATTTAAATTACTAAAACCGTGTTCTGTGATACACAGAACACTAAGTTGAATAACATCAGGAATAAATACAACTAAAAAATAAGAATGCAGATATTGAAAAATAAGTGGTTAGGATTATCGTCAATCATTGTTTTATGTTTTGTTCAATTTTCTTATAAGGCTCAAAAATGTAACACATTATTTATCAATAATATAGAAGTAGCAAAGATTAAATTTTTAAAAATAGATTGTCCATCTGAAAAGAAAGTCGTTGAATCAATCAGATATACTGATAGTACAATAGATTCAATGAGAATAAGTATCATTAGACATAATGGAATGATAGCAGAAAGTTTTTTATGTAATGAAATAGGGGTAAGTATCCCAACTATGGACAACAAGGCTAGTCTTTATACTTATGTTGATGACTTAGAAATTCTAATAAGTATTGCTTCAAATATGGATTTACTTGGCTTCACTATATTTAAGGAAGGAGAAGAAAGTTACTTTTATATTCCATTAATAGTAAATGATAACTGCCATTAACGATAAGAATACTTTCTAGCTCATTTTTTCATATTTTTGAGCTACAAATCATTGATTTTTAGCTAATAATGAGCTACAAACAAAACCTCTTATCAAAATGCAGTTCTGATAAGAGGTTTTCTAATTTAAAAAAGAAAGTATTTTAATAAATAATTGTAACTGTTCCAGTTTGTTTTATGGTCTTACTTCTATCTGTTGGATTTGTATAAGTTACTTCGTAATAATAGACTCCAGCAGGTACTTTTTTACCTTTGTACGTTCCGTCCCAAAACGTAATTTGTTCATCACTTCTTTTTTGAAGAGCAGAATAAACTTCCATTCCCCAACGGTCAAGAACTTTTATACGAAGGTTAGAATAAAAACGTCCGAATATTTCCCATTCTTCATTCAAGTTGTCATTGTTTGGTGTAAATGCACTTGGAATAAAGATTTGAGGGTCGCAATTTGATTCTATTTCCAAACTAGTAATTCCGTTACACGCATTTGGATAAGCTGCCGTTACTCTTACTAAAAATGTTCCTCCAAATTCAGTAGAAAGTAAAGAATCTTGTCCTACTAGCTCATTATTTTCATCAAACCATTGATAACGATATGTTGCCGTAGAGTCATAATTATTGATAGTTACGCCAATTTGATGGAAAATACGGTTTGAGTTTTCATCTTCAAAACACAAAATCGTATCTTTTGCTGACAACATAGGTCCTTCTTTGAAATCTACACGGATACTGTCTGTATAACTACATTCATTGATACTCACTTCTACATAATACAAACCACTTTTTCTGACACGAATAGAATCTGAAATTTGCCCTGTGTTCCATAAATAAGTTGCTCCTTCTGGACGTTCTGCCCCTATAATTGCCGTATCTCCTTCACAAAGCTGCTTGTCTGCCCCTAAATCTATTTTAGGTTGAACCAAAATAACTGTTGTATCGGTAGAAGAACAACCCAATGTATCAAAGCCTGTAACAATATAGGTTGTTGTATTAGCAGGACTAACAACTACTGTATCTCCACTTGCTGCTGGGGAATGCGACCACGTATAAGTTGCCCCTCCATTTGCAATAAACTCAACTGATTCACCTGCACAAATACTGACACTATCAGGCGTATTTAGTGTAATTGTTGGAAGGGGTTTAAATTGAACTAAAATGCTTTTTTCTGTGCTTTGACAGACATTTTGATTTGTTGCATCGCCATAACTTCCCACTACAGTATATCTGAAAATACCTGCTGAATCAGAAGAAAATGTTATTTCTTGTGTTGTCTCACCAGTATTCCACAGAAAGTTAGTTGCACCCGTTGCACTTAGGGTAATTTCTTCGCCCACACAAACAAGCGTATCAGATGCTATTATTTCTGTAGTTGCACTACGATTAAATGTAACTGTAATCAGACTTTCTGCACCACAACGACCACCTCCAAGCGTATCATAAACGCCTACTTTATAGGTTTGTGTTTCGTAATTGATATTTGAAGTATCTTGTTTGAATGTATAACTCGCTGTAGAATCAAGTAATTCTCCTGTATTTTCATTTGTCCATTCATAAATGTAACGAGGCTGATGAGAAGGCAAAAAGGCATTTACCTCAACTGAATCATTCTCACAGATTACTAAACTTTCAGGAACATCTATTTCAGGAACAGGCACAACTCTAAATTTGATGGTATCTGCACTTGCACCACAACGATTTGGCGTAGAGAAAATTCCTTTTACAATAAAAGTATAAAAACCTGCTTCGGTGGGTGTAATTTCAATGCTTTCTGTTGTTTCTCCATTACTCCACTCGTAGGAATCTGCACCAACGGCTGAGAGTGTTTGTGTTTGTCCTAAGCATAATGTTTTGATAAAAGTAGAATCAATTTGAACGCCTGATTTTCTGTCAAAACGAACAATTACTGTATCTAAAATAGAACAATTTCCTCCTCCTGTTAAATTAGGGTCTGTTACCTTTATTTCAAAACGATTAGCACTATAATTATCTACCATAGATTGTTTGATAGCAATTTTTGAGTTAGTAGAAATCGTTTGATTAGTCTCAATTACTCGCCATTGATAGCTAAAGTTATTATTATGTTCTGGACGGAAAGCATTCAAGACTAAAGAATCCCCTTCACAAATACGAATGGTATCGCTGGTTGAGCTTATTCCTAAATCAATAGTTGGACGAACAAAAACCTCTACTGATTGAGAATAAGAACAGTTTGCACTTGTTGTTGTGTCGGTTATGGTGACTTTATATATTCCACTTACATTTACGATGGCTACTTTTGAAGAATCAGAAGTAGAAACAATTCCATTTCCGAACCAATTGATAATCATTCCTTTGACGTTACTTCTTTCGATGGTTAGCGTATCAAAAGTAGAACAATTTGGATTTTCAGCTCCTGTAATTACAAAATCAGGAGTGGGAGCAAAATTAATACGAACAGTATCACTAATTCTACATCCTCTTGGGTCTTGAACGACAAGACTGTATGTATTTTCTTCTGTAACGTCAAAGATAGAATCTGTTGCAATGATTGTATTTTCTCCTGCTACATACCATTCATAGGTTGTTCCTGCAAGGTGTGATAAATCACTTCCAATCAGTCTATAAGGTAAATCGGCTGGAGAACAGACTGTTTTGTCTTCTCCTAAATCTACCACTACCTCATCATCAAAATTAAATACTTTTACTCGGTTACTAGTAGATGCACAACGTGTGATAGCATTTTCTAAGCGAATAAAATATGTTCCTGTATCCAAAACAAAAAGAGTATCATTGCCATTTCCAACAGAAATTATATCGCCATTTTCATCTAGGCTTTTCCAATCGTAAATAAAATCTCCTTCTGGTGCAACAATAAAAGCTGTATCAGTTTTACATTTATATTTATCTACCCCCAAATCTACCACAGGCAAAGGATAGACAATCATTGTCATAACTCGGCTTGTATCTGGACAGCCGTTTGTTTCTCCGATGACCCAAATTTCATCACCATTTTGGAAAGTACCTGCGATGGGTTCATATTCATTTGGAACTGCACCTGCTGGCATTGGTAATCCATTTTTATAAAAAACATAATTAGTTGCTCCGTCGGCTACAAACTTTGTGGTTTGGTTGGCACAAATGGACGTGTCAGGAGAGGAGATATTGACATTTGGTTTTGGAGTAACTGTAACTTCTACTTCTGTTGTCGGAACTGGCGATAATTCACAAAGGTCATTTGTGAGTGAAAGTGCTTGATATGTTCCCCCTTGTGATTGTACAATATAATCAAACGGACTTGATGTAGTAGCTGTTCCTACCGTTACTTGTTCTGTAACAGGACTTCCTATTAATGGAGTTTTGAGATAGGTAAGTATCATTGGAAACGAACCACTAAGTCTAAATGTAATAGGCGTTTGGTCTCCATCACAAATATCTGTACTTCCTGTTAAGCCAAGCCCCAAAGGAGGAAGGAAATTAATAATAATTTCATCTTCTGAAATACAATCTACTCGTGGGTTTGATATTTGAACTACATACGTTTTGGTTACTACAACATTTGGCTGAAACTCATCAACATTTAATGATGCTCCTGTTCCTAGTTCTGTTAAATTTGTTCCATTTTTTTCAAACCATTTTATTTCTGAAAAAGGTAATAAAGCAGGACTGACTACAACCTCTAGCCCTCTTTCTCCGTCTTCGGCACAGAATGTCAGTTCATCTAGTTCATCTGTTTGCCCTATTTCCCTAATTTGACTCTCAAAGAAAGTAACTGTTACTTCATCTGATAATGGACACGTATTATTAGCTCCATTTGCTAAATCAGTTATGGTAATTTCGTACGTTTTAGTGCTTGAAAAATTATCTACAACTAACTCAAAATCTGTCCCTAAATCAATTGGATTAGCTGGGTCTGTAATATCTCTCCATTGATAATCTAAGTTAGGGTCATCTACAACTCCTGTACGGATAGTTTGCGCTCCTTGTGCATTACAGAAAAATAATTCTGTATCACTCACTAATCCATCGTGTTGGACAAGTGCTACTGGATAGAAAGTAACTACGATTTCATCTGTTTGAAGACAAGAAAGCGTCTGGTCTGGGCGCAGAGCTTCTACTCTATAACGAGTAGTAGCTGAAAATTCGTTTACGATAAGCGTACTTGAAGTTTCTGTTGGCATAAATACACCATCTTTAAACCATCTATAGGTTACATCACTAGGTAAAGAATTTAGAGATGCTCTTATGGTTTGTTCGCCTTCTGTATCACAAAAAGTAATTACATCAGGAGTAGCACCATCAAAAACAATATCTACATCGTGAGTTGGGTCAAAAATAACAGTTATTTCATCAAATGTACTTCCATTTCCTGCCGAACTACATTGAGTAGCTGCATTAAGAACTTCAAGCTCATAAACTGTCGTAGCCGAAAAATTATCTACTACCAAATTAACATCTGTGCCTATTATTGTTGGGTCTCCTGCTATTCTCCAAACGTATGAATTATCTGTAGTATGAGAAATATCAAAACCACTAATAGTTTGTTGTCCTAAGCTATCACAAAAACGAATTTCATCTGTTGAAAAGCCTTGATATTTAATATCTGCAATAGAAGGAGGACTAAAGATTACTTCTGTTATATCCTTTTTTACACATCCATCGGCATTTTCGGTAGTCAATTCATAGCTTCCCGAAACACTAACCGTAATATCTTGGTCTGTGCTGATAATAGTTGGGTCAGGCAAAAGACGCCATTCATAACGAATAAATCCATCAGGAGCTTCTAGCGTATTATCTGTGGTTGTTCCATCACAAAAAGCCACATCATCAGCTACATCTACTACTGTTTCTAGGCTGCTTCCTGCTAGATAACCATAAGATTCAAAATTTCCATATCCATATACATAAGCAATAAAACCATCATTTGCTGGGTCAGAATTAGTAAGTGTGTAAGTACCTGGACTGATATTTCTACGTGCATAAGACATATCCGAACCTGCAATAGCCTCAAAAGTCATGGGAGTTCCTGCCAAAAGAATATTTGCTGTATTTGTAGTCTTGGTAACTACATCAACGTGAAATGTATTTATATTTCCAGTTGCTAGTGCTTCTAAGTTAATATCTTTTAGAGTTTGCTGGTTTGGAGAAAGAATAATGAAGTAAGGGTCTGCATCTTCTGTTCCCCCAAACTGGTCAGATATTGTAAATTGCCCTACCATTACTGGCTCAGTAGCACTAATTGTTCTCGGCGTATTATTTCCTTGTGTGCTAAATGTATGGTATTCTCCTGCATTTAATGTAACAGGAGCTGGTTCTCCACTAATCGTTACTACTGTCCCATCAGTTTGAGCAATAACTCTGAAATAATCATAACCACGAAGCACAGCAGGGTTTTGTCTTACCGACGGAATAGTTACAAAATTTCTTCCCCATGTATTGACAGAAGGTATTTGTTCATACGCATGGTCTGATGAGTTTCCATCTATATTAACCCTTACATTTCCTGAAAAAACAGCAATTGGTTTGTCTGAACTAATAAAACTTCCTGTTAAATCATTATTTGTACCATTTGTACCTGGTGAACGCACTAAGTAAGTTTGTCCTCTATCAAGAGTAATATTAATAGGATTATTAGCTGGACTTCCTGTTGAAGTATTTCTTGACGGAGTAATTGAAACAGCTGTATTATCTTCTGTGGCTACCACTAAAAATACAGATTGTAAAAAATTAGGAGTAAATGACATTGTATAATACTCTGTTCCTAATGCTTCCAAAGGAAAAATCAAGGCTGCATCTGCCGAATTTAATTTTCTATTAAGTGCATATAAGCTGATAGGATCGTTTGTCTCCACAAAAACACCTCTATCTTGTGGAAGTTGAGCTGCACTAACAATAAAGGAGGAGGGAGGTGTAAGTTCTATAAGCTGAGAACCGTTTGCAGCAACATTAATATTTATATCTCCACCTGCTGTGAAAACTGTACCTGTCGTAGCTACACGAGAAGTTACATAGAGGCGTGTATTACTACTTGTAGCAGTTCCGTCATGATCCATAAATCCTACCCAAAACTCTCTTCCCTCAGAAGTACGAATACAAGGGTCTTGAGCTAAAACGGAAAGTGAATGAGAGAAAAATAATGTAGAGAGTAGAAGTAAAAATATTTTTTTCATTTTTTGGTCGAAATTGTAGTGAGCAGACTTTAATTAATTTATTACTATTTCTTATAAAGTAAATGAGTTATTCCCTTAGAAAAGAAGATTATTTAACAAAATGTAGTTAAGTTAGTTAACTATATCAAAGTAATAGTTTTTTTTAATAAAACGAAATAAGGGCTTATAAAATTTTCTATTAGGTAATTTTATAAATGCAATGAATTATCCTGTTGTTAGTTAAATGTAGCTACAAATATACTAATATCTTATTTAAAGACGTATAATAATTTTTTTAAGTTAGTATTTTACTTATCAAAACAAAAAACGGCTCACTAAAAAGCAAACCGTTTAAAAAATAAGTAGTTGTGAGTTATAACTGAGCTTTAAGCATCCATATCTACTTTTACATCCTCTGTAAGTGGGTGTGCTTGGCACGTTAGAATATAACCTTCTGTAATTTCAGCTTCACTAAGAGCTTCGTTCGAATCCATTGTAACTTTTCCAGACAAACAAAGACCACGACAGGCCGTACAAAGACCACTCTGACACGAATATGGCATATCAATTTCACTATCTAAAGCAGCATCTAAAATTGTCTTTTTTGCATCGACAGCTACTTCTGACTCTTCGCCATTCAAGACGATTTTTACTGTTTTTCTTCCATCAGGAACTACTTCTCCATTTTCATCATCAGAATTAACAGGCGCAAAAAAGTTTTCCTTATGAACAGTATCACTAGCTACATTCATTTCGGATAGTGTTTCTTCTACGGTATCCATCATTCCTTCAGGACCACACAAATAGAAAGTTCTATCTTTTATGTTTGGAAGCTTTTCTAGAGTTGTTTTGATAAACTCTTTTGTGATGCGACCTTCAAAATGATTTTCTTTAGTAGATAAATCTGTCTTTGGCTGTGTCAAAGAATAAATTAAATTGAATCTATCTCCATGTTTTTCTTTTAGTTGGTCTAACTGATTTTTGAAAATAGTGCTTTCTTCATCTCTACACGTATAAATCAAAGAAACAACACTGTTTTGTTCATAACTTAAAGCTACTTTTAGCATTGACATAAGTGGCGTGATTCCACTACCCCCACCAAAAAGAACAATATGACGATTGTTATCTGGATGTGTTCGTAAGATAAAATTGCCCATTGGCTCCATAATATCTAGTTTTTCTCCTGCTTTTAGCGTATCGTTCAAAAGATTCGAAACTATACCTCCTTCTACACGTTTTACAGTTACGGCAAGTGTACTATCCAAATGAGGAGCAGAACAAAGGGAATAGGCACGACGATATTTTTTACCAGTCGAATCCTTGACAATCAGCGTCAGAAACTGACCTGCATAATAAGGAATTTTTCTAAAAAGAGGTTGTTTGAGATGTATAGTGATAGTGTCAGGTGTTTCTCTGACAATTTCTTTTATTTTTAAGGTTTGATAACGATTAGATGACATAAAAACAAATTATGATTATTAATTGTATAAATTGGCTAAGTTATTACTAATTTGTACAGAACAAATTGTTTTCACTTTTTTGCAAATTGACTATTGCACTACGTAATAATTTCTTAAATTTAAGGAATATACAAAGATAGGCATTCAATCAAACTTAAAACAGCTTGAAAAGCAAAAAAAGAATAGAAATATTTTGCATAAGTAGCTCTAAATAGCCTGTGTAATAGAAAAGACATAGAAAAACAAACTTGGTCAAATCAATCTCTTATGATAAAGATAGAAAATTTTTTACCTCCTGCTTCAGTATCAGATTTTTCTGTGCCTTCTCAAAATCAAGCACAAGCACTTTTTTCTTTTTTAAAATCAGTAAATCATTCTAGCTCATCTAATGAACTTTATAATACTATTTATACTCATCTAAATTCAGTTTTTGAAATAGATTTTATTCTTATTACGGCATCAAACCAAGCTCTTTATTACAAAAATAACACTGAAAGTAGCCTTCCTTTGAGTAGTGGAAGTATCTCTGATTTAGAAGATGCAATAAGAAATGAAACTTTAAAAAAGCTTGTCTTGACAGAGAAAGAGAACAGATACCATTTTATTTGTCTTTCTATCCAACATTCTAATCAGTTGGTACATGTTTTTGTTTGTATTACCAAAGATAGTTTTGAAAAAATAGATAGCCAGACTACTACTTTTTTAAATTGCTTTTTGGAAATGGTTTTGTCAGCTTTTATTCAGTTAGACAAAAAAGAAAACGATATAAAATTCAAAACTATTTTTGATGCTTTTCAAGATATTTATTTCCAAGCTAATCAAGATGGAATTATTAATACGATAAGTCCGTCTTTAAAACCTATTTTGGGATATGAAACAAATGAGGTAATTGGTAAAGCTCTTCATACCTTTTTATTGTCAAAGGAAACATTAGAAAACTTATTTTTTATTTTAAAAGAACGAAAAAAGATAAAAAATTATGAAATAAAATTAATCTCAAAATTAGGAACTCCAAAAACACTTCTTTGTAACTTTCAAATAATAGAAGACAAAACAAATAATCAAATTATAGGAATAGAAGGAGTAGCACGAGAAATAAACGAAGCAAAAAAAGTAAATCAAGAAGCTCAAAAATCAAAACAAAATATAGAGAGAATCTTAGAAAGTAAGAAACAGTTTTTGGCTGATATGGGACACGAAATCCGAACACCTATGAACGGAATTATAGGAATGATTGATTTACTGCGTACTACAAAGTTAGATGAAGAACAAAATCATTTTTTAGATACCATTGAATCTTCTTCAAACGATTTATTAGTCATTCTGAATAATGTACTAGACCTATCTAAGATAGAAGCAAATAAAATGCTTCTGAAACCAGAAGCCTTTGAACTTAAATCACTTCTAGAACAGCTAAAATTATTATTCGAAAAAGAAATTCAAAAAAAATCTATTCATCTTACTTTAAAAATTACTGAAAAAACTCCTCCTAGAATAATTGCTGATAAAAGCCGATTGTTACAAATCTTTAGTTACTTATTATCAAATGCTATAAAATATAATTTTCATAATGGAGAAATAAATATTTTCATAGATACTCTTAAAGAAGAAGAGGGCAAACTGCTTTTACAAGGTGAAGTAAAAGATACAGGAATTGGAATTTCGGAAGAAAATCAAGAATTTTTATTTGATTCTTTTTCTAAACTACAACATAATTATCAAAAAACAGTAAGTGGAACAGGATTAGGACTTACAATAGCCAAGCAGCTTGTTGAGATAATGGGAGGAACGATGCAGGTTTGGGCGAAAGAAAAAGAAGGAAGTACGTTTTATTTTTCTTTTGAAGCATTGAAAAGTACAGAAATAAGTGAAAATAAATCTGATAATCAAAGTGAAAAAGAAGAACAAAAAGTAATTTCTGAAATAGATTCAGAATGGGAAAACTCGTTTGTAAATAACCCTCTTATTTTGGTAGTAGATGACAATACAACTAATCTAACAGTTGCCAAAAAAATACTGGAAAAGTCAGGGTGTCAGATAATGACAGCTATAAATGGAAAAGAAGCAATTCAAAAAATAAAAGATAATAAGTTTGAACTTGTCTATATGGATATTCAAATGCCAGAAATGGATGGGGTAACAGCTACTCGTTTTGTAAAAAGGCTCAAAATTCAGATTCCTCCTATCATTGCCTTGACAGCCTTTACTGTGGCAGAAGAAAAAGAACGCTTTATTAATGCTGGAATGGATGATTATTTGTCCAAACCTGTAAAAGCAGGAGTACTTATCCAAAAAACAAAAAAATGGATAGACCAAAAATTTTATAATATAAATGATAAAAAACTAAAAGAAAAAAACATAGAACAATCTCAAAATGATAGCAAAAAGGTAAGTTCACAGGCTTTATTCAGTTCAGAATCTTTAAAATACTTACCTATCGTAAATACACAAACAGCCCAACAGCTCCAAAAATGGGGAGGGCGAGAGCTTGTAGATGAGTCTTATCAACTTTTTGAGGAAGAAACAACAGGGCTTTTGATTGAGGCAATTATGGCATACAATCAAAAGGATAGAAAAACGTTGAAACTACATGTGCATACGATAAAAGGAAGTGCTGCAACTTTAGGAATAGATAGAATGGCAACCATCGCTACCGAAATAGATGCTATGCTGAAAGATAATATTGATGCTGAAGTTTCTGAACAAATGGAAGCCTTTGAACATTCTTTTGAAGAATATAGATTGAATTACCGAATTATATTGAATTTGTAAATTAACTTAATTGAGAAATATTTATGAATAGAAAAATAGAAAGCACCGATAAAAAACTCATCGTAAAACAATGGGAGGCTAGTAAAAAATATTGGATGACTGAAAATGAATTCACTGGTATCGTAGTTGGTAAAGAGGCAACCAACTCTGAATATGTAATAACAGATGGTGTGATTGAGCCAGAGAATTTTATACCAAATCATTATCATAAATGGGAAGACCAAACTTTTCACATAATTAAAGGAAAATTAGAAGTGAAAATAGGCGACCAAAATTTAATTATAGACGCTGGTGCTTCAGTACATTGTCCAAGAGGAATTCCTCATTATATGAAAAACATTGGAACTGAAAATGCTCACATTATTAGTTATATTTTTCCAGGAGATTGGACTGAAGATTTTTTTATAGAAACTAGTAAGCAAGTAAAGTCTGGTAAGATTGATTATAAAATAATAGAAGAAAAATTTGGAGTTGTATATCTATAAAAAATACTTATTCTCTTATTTAAATGTCAATTAAAATTTCTTTACAAAATTCTATTAATAGAATTATTTCAACTCACAGAAGTTACATGACTACTCACAATTTTCCATTTGTTATTTATTTTATCTAGGAAAACAGCCAATCGATGTCCCCAGTTTCTACCCTGTGTAATGCCTATTTCTAAAGAAGCCTTATCTCTTCTGTCATTAAATTCTATATCAGAAAAAGAAACTATCAAAACATTTAGAGTATCAATTTTCTGAAACTCTATATATTTTTTTAAGCGATACTTATTGGTGTGTATTATCTTACTCAAATCTAAATAATCATAACTTATTTGTTCTGAATTTGGGTTTTGATAACAACCTGAATATTGAATATCTACCAAAACAGTTCTTTTTCTACTTTTTATTTCTTTGAGCCATTCTTGATTTCTAATTTCTTGTTCGTTTTGAAATTGTACAATAATTAAAGAATCTTCATAAGTTGTTTCAATACTGTCATTAAGAAAACTTTCAGGATATTTTGGTGGAGGTGGTGGTATTTCACCACCCCATTCTACACTCTCTATTAGCTCTGTATAAACTAGTGATAAAATTTTATACTCATCATTTGTTTGACTAGCTAAATTACAGGAATAAAGACAAATAGTGAAAAAACAAGGTAAGCGAAACGAAGCATTATACATAAATTTTGAAAGAAAGAAATAAGAAAAATCAAATTCTATTGTTCAAATCACACTTTTTTGAGTAATTTAGTGATATAATTAGAAATCACAGTTTTATAAAAATATAAATTCATTTATGAGTACAGTTGATAATAAAGTTATTTTTTCGATGGCAGGTGTGAGCAAAACTTATCCTCCTCAAAAACAAGTATTAAAAGATATTTATCTTTCGTTTTTTTATGGTGCTAAAATTGGCGTTATTGGTCTGAATGGGGCAGGTAAATCTACTATTCTCAAAATTATTGCAGGGTTAGAAACAGAATATCAAGGAGAAGTAGTTTTTTCCCCAGGTTATTCGGTGGGTTATTTGGAGCAAGAACCAAAACTTGACCCAACCAAAACAGTAAAAGACATCGTACAAGAAGGTGCACAAGAAACCGTAGATTTACTCAAAGAGTTTGAAGATATTAATTTAAAATTTGGCGACCCAGAAGTTTTGGACGACCCAGATAAAATGGAAAAACTCATCGAAAAACAAGCAAAAGTTCAAGAAAAGCTAGATGCCTTAGATGCTTGGAGTTTAGACACAAAGCTAGAAAAAGCGATGGATGCACTTCGCACACCTCCAGAAGACGCCATTATCGGTAATCTATCGGGTGGAGAAAAAAGACGTGTTGCACTTTGTCGTTTGCTTTTGAAAGAACCAGATGTTTTATTATTGGATGAGCCTACCAACCACTTGGATGCAGAATCTGTACATTGGCTAGAGCATCATTTGAGAGAGTATAAAGGAACAGTAATTATCGTTACGCACGACCGTTATTTCTTGGATAATGTAACGAGCTGGATTTTGGAGCTGGAAAATGGAAAAGGTATTCCGTGGAAAGCAAATTATTCAGATTGGTTAGACCAAAAGCAACAAAAAATGTCTGAAAATGAAAAAACAGCTTCTCGTTATCAAAAGGCACTACAAAAAGAGTTGGAATGGTCAAGAATGAACTCAAAAGGTAAACAAGCAAAATCGAAAGCTCGTATGTCTTCGTATGATAAAATGATGAGTGAAGATCAATCTCAAAAAGATGAAAAACTAGAAATTTTCATTCCTGCAAGTGAGCGTTTGGGAGATGTAGTTATTGAAGCTAATGATGTTTCGAAAGCATTTGGAGACAAACTACTCTTTGAAAATCTTAATTTTTCTTTGCCTAAAGGTGGAATTGTTGGAGTCATAGGACCAAATGGAGCAGGAAAAACAACCCTTTTCAAAATGATTATGGGAACAGAAAATCCTGATGCTGGAACATTTAAAGTTGGAGAAACCGTACAGGTAGGTTACGCAGACCAAGAACACGTACACATTGACAACGAAAAATCTATCTTCGAAACCATCACAGGAGGAAACGAATTGATGATGCTAGGAGGAAAGGAAACAAATTCTCGTGCCTACGTAAGTCGCTTTAACTTTGGAGGTTCAGACCAACAGAAAAAATTAAAAGAACTCTCTGGTGGAGAACGTAACCGAGTGCATTTAGCATTGACACTAAAAGAAGGTGCAAACTTACTTCTACTAGATGAGCCTACCAATGATTTGGACGTAAAAACATTGCGTGCCTTAGAGGAAGGTTTGGATAATTTTGCAGGTTGTGCTGTTGTTATTTCTCACGATAGATGGTTTTTGGACAGAGTAGCCACTCATATTTTGGCTTTTGAAGGCGATTCACAAGTTCGTTTTTATGAAGGAAACTTTAGCGAGTATATGGAAGACCGTCAGAAAAGATTGGGAGATGAAATTCCTAAACGTTTGAAATACAAAAAATTAGTTTAAAATAACAACTGGTTATTAATTTTCAACCCTAAGTGTCTCAAAGATGCTTAGGGTTTTTACGTAAAAAATAAATTTAACATTTTCAAGACTATTTACGTACTAGGTAATACCAACTACTACAACTTATTTTTTCATTAACTTACTCTATGCCTACTCAACTTCCTACTAAAACAGTTTGTCTTAATTGTGATTATCCAGTAAAAACTGAAAACAAATACTGCCCAAATTGTGGACAAGAAAATGCCGACAAACGCATTTCTTTAGGATTATTACTACAAGATGCTTTTGCAACAGCTTTCAATCTTGAGTCAAGGGTTTTTAAAACCATTCCTTATTTTCTATTTTATCCAGGACGACTAACCAATGAGTTTTTAGATGGAAAAAGAGTGCGTTATATGCACCCTTTCAAGATTTATTTACTTTCTAGTATTCTTTTCTTTTTTGTGGTTATCAAATTATTTACTCCTAGCATTGAAGAAGCTATTAGAGGTTTGAAGAGTGGTGCTGATGAAAGTGAATTAAATCTTGGGATTACACTAAATGACTCTACGATAGCGAGTACTAAGAATAAAGATTCATTGGAAAATATAAGAAGTGCTTTTATTACAGGTTTGGAGGAAGGAGTAAAGCATAAGGAAACAAGCAGCTCAACAGAAATCCTAAAAAAATTCGAAGAAGGTTGGAACAAATCTGAAATAGAAGACTCTATTTCAGATGAAGTATTACAAAAAATTACTCAGAAGCAATCTATTATTAAAGACTCCTTATCCAAAGTTCTTGAAGCTTTTAAGCGAGGAGAATTAAATGATTCTACAATAAATATAGATTCCTTAGAAGTTCTTGTAACAGATAGTGTGTTATTAGCAAAATCTATTTTCATGCTTGATAAAAAAGTAAAGGAAAAACAAGGAACACTACGTAGATTTTTTGATTTGATTCAAGATAGAAATATGACACCAAAAGTGTTGTTAGATTCCATTGGTAGCAAACGAAAAGATGGTTTGTACATACCATTTGCAGAACAATTACTCAAAATTGGTAGAAACGACCCTGCTATATTTTTAGCTGACATCATCAATAACATAGGAACGCTTATGTTTTTTACGCTACCAATATTGGCTCTATTTTTTAAGCCCTTTTATATTCGACGAAATAAATATTATATAGACCACCTCATTTTTACGCTTCATTTACAAGCATTTACGTTTATTATTCTGACTTTAGCAGCTATATTCTTTCACTGGGACTTGCTACCAATCAGTATAATACTATTTTTTGGGCTAATGATTTATGTTTGGTTAGCTTTCAAAAAAGTGTATAAGCAAGGCTTCTTCAAGACGACTATCAAAGCCTACATGATTTCTTTCTTATACGCTATGATACTTATTTTTATGCTTTCTATCAATCTTATCTACTCCTTCTTTATGTTTTAAAAGACTAAAACTCGTCTTCAAACTCCATCAAAAAAAGCTCATAAGCAGATTTTAGTTCTTGATGTGATTTCAAAGTTACTTTATCAGCTTCTTTATTTTTTTTTTGAGCTTTTTGGATTTTTTTTTCACAAACTTCAATTCCTTTCAAATACGTTTTATTAGCTTTTTTGTAACTTTCTAAAGTTACATATAATTCTGCTGCATGATAATAAGTAGCAATATAATCAGTGTGATTTTGAAGCAAGTTTTCGAAGTATTCTAATGCTTTTTTTGTGTCTGTTTTAAGATACTCAGTAGCAAGAGCATATAATAAAAAAGTATCGTTGGGTTCTTTTTCTAAAAGTTCTAAGAGTTGTTTTAATCTATTCATAATGCGTTTTGAGAAGTTAAAAGGTTTATTTAATAATTACCTAAATTATTATTTTTGTATCTTTAAGTAGAAAATAAAACTACATAAATTTTTTAAAAATGGGAATTTCGAAAAGAGCAGATTTAGAGGAATATTTATTGATGGAATTGATATCAGATGAAAAACTAGAATACATCAATGGTACAATTCGCTCAATGGCAGGAACTACTGTCGAACACAATATCATAATGAGCAATCTAAACAGATTATTGTTTAGGTGCTTAAAAGAAAAAGGTTGTTTATTAATAACAGGAGATGTAAAACTATTTATAGAAGTCTGTGATAAAGCTTTTTTATATCCAGACATTCATATTTATTGTGGTGATTTGAAAAAGGAAAAAATGAAGCGAGGTTCATATGCACTCAAAGAACCAAAAATTATTATAGAAATTCTTTCTTCTGCTACAACAGCCTACGATAAAGATGAAAAATTTGAATGTTACAGGCAAATCAAATCTGTAGAGAAGTACATTATGATAGAAAGTGATTTGTCTGGAGAAGATGAAGAAGGAAATCCGAAAACTAATAAAGAACCTAAAGTATATGTTCGGGATATAGAAAATGAAAATAAATTCACAGAAGAAGTCTTTACTATAGAAGGAGTTTTAGAGATTTTGGGATGCCAAATAAAAATAAAGGATATTTACGAATTTGTAATCTAAAAAATGAACATTTACCTCTCAAAAAGATTCCCACTAATCACTAATCACTAATCACTAATCACTAATCACTAATCACTAATCAAATGCAAAGAGAAAAAGATTATTTGAAAAAGAAAATAGACAAATTAGCTGTAGCTTTGGCAGAACTTTTAGCTAAAGTAACCAAAACAGAAGTTGCCTTCACAAAAGAAGGGTTTGTTGCTGAGTTTGACCAAATTTTACAAGAAGAAACCAACTTAAACTTAAACGTAATTTTGGAAATGGAAGAGAACGACTTTTTAAAAAAATTACAAGAAAAAAATGAGTTCATGCCTAGCCAGTTACACATCTTAACAGATTTATTGTATCAATATTATCGTAATTTTGGAAATATAAATGGTCTGAATAAAAAAATAGTAACTCTTTATGAGTCTTGTATTGAAAATGGGATTGCACTCTCATTAGAAAAATACAAACTAATAGACAGTCTGAAAGAAAATAATGGATAAAAAAAATATAGAAACCACTACCAAAAAATGGCTAGAAGATTGGATTTTAAGGCTAAATCTTTGTCCGTTTGCTCATTCTGTGTACGCAAAAAATCAAATTCGTTTTGAGATAGAAGAAAGCAATAGTTTTGAGAAATGCGTACAAAAGGCTGTTTCTGAAATTGTGTTTTTAGAAGAAAATAATAATGATAAAAGTCAAAATTATATAGATACAACGCTTTTAGTTTTTCCAAATACTTTTTTAAACCCTAATGAAAAGCTAAATGACGAAGAAAATACTTCATTCAACGATTTTTTAGATTTTGTAGCTTTATTGGATTTATATTTGGAGCAAAATAACTTAGAAAGTAAATTTCAACTTGTTGCTTTTCATCCAAATTATATTTTTGAAGGAGAAGACAAAAACTCAAAAAGTCATTTTACCAATCGCAGTCCTTATCCTATTTTACATGTTTTGAGAGAAGAAAGCGTAGAAAAAGTAATTGAAAATTATAATCAAGTAGCATCTATTCCTCAAAAAAATATAGAAAAATTAGAAAAAATGAAAGATGCTGATTTTGAATGGTTAGAATCTTTTAAAAAGTAAATCAAGTTAAGTTTATAAGATATATATAGTTAAATTAAATAGTTTAGAATAACTTTGTTAGTTATTTAATTCGTAATTTTTAATCCGTAATTCGTAATTGTCATGTATGGTTCATCTTCCTCTTCTCGTTCGCCTTTCTCTCAACTAGATTGGATGACAATTTTATTGTTTTTTGGTCTTCTCACTTGGGGCTGGATTAGTATCTACGCAGCCATTTATGATGCTGAAAAAACGTATTCTATAACAGAGTTTTTATTCAAGACCAATGCAGGAAAACAAATCGTGTGGATTGGACTGGCTACGGTTCTTGCCTTCGTTCTGACCCTCTTAGATGTTCGGCTTTTTGCTTCCTTCTCTCCCTTTTTTTATATCATTACGATGGCTTTGCTAGTCGGGGTTTTGCTTTTTGGTAGAGAAATAGCAGGTTCTAAGTCGTGGTTTGATTTTGGGGGAATCCGTTTCCAACCTGCCGAACTTGCCAAAGTAGGAACGGCTCTGATGATAGCCTTTTTCTTAGGAAATAAACGTGTTAGTGCCGAAAAATGGAAGTATATCGGCATTCTGATGGTCATTATTGGTATTCCTGCTGTCCTTACCATCTTACAAGGCGATACAGGTTCTGCAATGGTTTTTGCTAGTTTTTTCATCGTTTTTTATCGTGAAGGTTTGCCTTCTTTCATTATGGTAATTGGTCTTTCAGCGATTATACTTTTGGTGGCTACGCTCGTTATGCTTTCGGATTTATGGGGATTGATGCAACGGATTATCGTGGCAGGAGGAACTATTCTACTTTTTATTCAGCTTATAGACTTTTTTAGGAGACGAGCCGAAGACCGTCCGAAGTGGTTTGTTTTTATGATAGAAATAGGTTTGAATGTGGCACTACTAACAATGCCTTGGTGGCTTCCTGTGCAAGAGTATCAATCAGAAGATATTGCGCTTGTCAAATCTGAATCTTTCAAAGAAAATTTGATGTGGTTAGCAGGAATTTTTGGAATATGGCTATTAATTAAAGGAATTTTTTCGGTTACGGTAGATAAAAAATACAAACCTATTTGGCTTACTGGCTTTATCGTAATGGCTACTGTGGCTATCGTGGGAGGATTAGACTTTTTTGTGAAAGATGTTTTGAAAGAATATCAGCGCAAAAGATTAGAAGTTTTGGTCGACCCAACACAAGGAAAACAAGATTTTGGATGGCAAGTTTATAACTCAAAAAGTGCCATTAGTTCTGGAGGACTCACAGGAAAAGGATTCTTAGAAGGAACACATACAAAACTAAATTACGTACCCGACCAAAGCACCGACTTTATTTATTGTACTATCGGAGAAGAACAAGGCTGGGTAGGAAGTTTTGGCGTTTTGGTGCTTTTTGTCTTGCTATTTTTTAGGCTTATTCACGTAGCAGAACGGCAAAAATCAAAATTTTCTAGGGTGTACGCTTATGGTGTAGTTTCTATTTTATTTTATCATTTTGTTGTAAATATTGGAATGACCATTGGACTTTTTCCTGTAATTGGTATTCCGTTGCCGTTTTTTAGTTATGGAGGTTCGTCGCTTTGGGGTTTTACGTTATTGCTTTTTATTCTGGTAAAATTAGATATGCACCGTAAAACAGAAGTGAAAATAGATTAAATCAGTTACCAGTCATCAGTTATCAATAGAACAAAAGACTTGTCTTTAAGCGAGTAGTAATCAGTTGTAATTTCAATTAAGATATGAATAAAATATCCACAAAAACATATAAAAATACGTTTAGTAAAGCTAATTTCTATATTATTGAAATTGATAATAAGTCATTGGAAGATATTATACTAGAAAGCCAAACTGATATTGCTAGAGGTTTAGTTCCTACTCTTTTGAATTGGTTAGATAATCCTCTTGAACAGAAGGTTGTGTGGGAGCGTACATTACCATCGATAAATGAAAAATTAAACCTTCCTATATTAATGTGTTCTGAAGATATAGACTTGTGGTGTACATTAATTATAGTTGAAGTTGAAGTAAAAGGAAATTTTGTGTACTGGAATAAATTTGGGATAGAAAATTCTGATGCCGTAACTCCTCAAGAAATTGGCAAGAGTATTAATTGGTTTTTAAGCTCCCCAAGTTTTGTTTTTGATAAAAATAACTACATTAATGTTTTAGATGAATTTAGGCTTAGGTTAGATGAAAATATAGACTATACTCCTAAACATAAAGAAATGGTAGAAGACTATAAACTGTAAGCTTTATCTTACCATTTATCACTAACCATTTATCACTAAAAAAATTGAAATTAAGTATTATTACCGTTGTCCGAAATGCAAAAGAATTATTTTCTCAAACCTTTGAATCTGTCAAAAATCAAACGTATCAAAACATAGAATATATAGTCATTGATGGAAATTCTACTGATGGAACAAAACAACTCATTGAAGAAAATCAAGAGTTTATTACGACTTGGATAAGCGAAAAAGACAAAAGTCTTTATGATGCAATGAATAAAGGTTTGAAACTCAGTACAGGCGATTTTGTGTGGTTTCTACACGCAGGAGATACTATTCCAACTCCTCAAACAGTAGAAGATTTGATAAAATCAATTCTTTATAAAAATAAATCTGAAAGTCAAAGTGAAATAGAAGATATAGATTTTATTTATGGAAAAGTGAAAATCAAACAGTTGGATAACTCTTTTACAGATTATCATAAAATTGCTCCCACAGAAAAGGAATTAGCCAAAAAAGGCTACAAAAATTTCTTAGAAGGAATGGTAATTTGTCATCAAGCAATGTTTGTTCGTAGAGAAATTGCGCCTTTGTATGATTTGGATTTTAGATTAGCTGGAGATATAGATTGGTCTATTCGGCTTTTTAAAGAAATAGAAAAGCGTAAAAATAATAAGCAAGAGGTTAGAGTAAGACAATCAGAAATAATAGTTGCTCATTTTTTGGCAGGAGGAATCTCAACTTCACAAAAGAAAAAATCACTCAAAGAGCGTTTCAAAATATTTCAAAAGCATATCGGATTCGTAGGAGCAATTTGGCAGCATTTTGTTATTTTTGGAAAGCGAATTTTTTAGCAAATTCTTTCATTATGAATTATTCATCAAAAGAAGTTTCATCTGCTATCGGTATTTTATTATTGATGGGTATAATTATCTTTACAGTTTATATTAATCTTCCTACTAAAAAAGAAGTAGAAGACTTGTCAGAAATAGAAGAGAAAATAGATTTTAATTCTTTTACTGAACATGATTTAGCTCAACTTTGGGCATTAGAGTATCTAAATACAGATTCTTTAACTATTGATAATACAAAAAAAAGAACATACATAAAAATTGATAAAAATCTACATTATTCTTTAGTAAAAGATTCTACTTTTAATGGGTTATTAGATTTTAAAGAAAAACAGATTAAAGATTTTTATAAAGTAGAAACAAATATAGACGAAGATACGATAGTTAATTATGGAGTAATAAGTTTCAGAAATATGGATTATAAATATGGTGCAATGAAACTTGACGCTGTTGAAATAAGTTCTATAAATGGTTTACAAACTAATTCTGCCAAGTTGTTAGGAATAGGAAGACTAATTTTAAAATATCAAATTCAATCGATTAGTACAGAATCAATATATGGTGATTTTACTCGTATTACATTGAAAGATGGTAGAGAAATATTTTTAATAAAACCAAATGCAAAAATTGAAACAGAGTATCAAAAAGTTATTGAAAGTACAGAACTTTTGAATGACAGCACAAGATTAATGCTGCCTTGGAACGAATAAAAAATAAAATATGCCACAAAATCAATCATCAAATAAACTTTCATCGCTTATTGGATTTCTTTTACTGATTGGAATCATCGGTTTTACTATTTTTACAAACATTCCTATCAAAGAAGTAGAAAAGGAATTTAAACCATTTACTCAAAATGAATTAGATAATTTTTGGGAGTTAGATAGTATCGAAACTAAGGCAGGTAGAGCAATACAGCGAGAAAGAAAATATTCCATACATTTTGAAAAAAAAATAAAAATAAATTGGGATACTATTAAGTTTAAAATCGAAACAGAAAAAGATACAACGACAGTAATCCGTCCTAATGACAGTACCTATTATTTGGGGACAATACTATTCAAATCTAAAGTTCATAGAGAAAAGGCTAAGCCTTTACTATTTCAAAAGTTTAGACTAGAATATTATAAATCTGAAAAAGATTCTTTGTTTTTAAAGCGTTTAGGTAAAATATTCCTAAAATATCAAATCAGTTATATTACTACTCGCTCTGATTATGGGAACTTTACCACTATTAAATTAAAAGATGGAAGAAAAATCTTTTTATTAAAAAAAGATTCTGAAATAGTAGAAGGCTACAAAGAATTACTGGAAAGTGCAGAATATTTAAATGACAGTACAAGAATTATTTTTCCATCACACAAATAAAATATGCCACAAAACCCAACATCAAATAAATTTTCTTCGCTTATTGGAATAACACTTCTTTTCTTAGTTATTGCTTTTACTGTTTTTATAAATTTCTTTGTTGAAGAACCAATAGAAGAAATAGTAGAGGAAGAAGCAATAACAGAAATAGAAGAACCCGAATTTAGTATTTTAGATTCTGCTGACTTGGCAAACCTTTGGAAATTAGAAAAATTACAAACAGATTCTATAAACTTTCATTATGAGAAGCTAAGAAAGCATATTCAAATCAATAAAAACTTTGGTTATATAACTGCTGAACTTATTAATAACTCCAACAACTTAGAACCTAATACGAAAAGACGTTTACAAGAAGCATACAATAACTTCGACCAAGATAAGGTTATTATCAATTATGGAATGTTAGATTTTGAATATTCTTACCCTACAAGCTATACTACTAAACTTGAAGAGTTCGATATCAAAGAATCTGACTCTAGTTATTATTATCAGCTTAAAGAGATTGGAATGTTGTTTTTAAAGTATCAGATAAAATCTATTTTTACCGAATCAAAGGCAGGAGATTTTACTAAAATTGAATTAAAAGATGGAAGACAGTTATTTTTGATAAGACAAAATGCAGAAATAAAAACGGAGTATTCCAAAAAACTCATCGAAAGAGCAGAGTTTATAAATGACAGTACGAAAGTAATTTATCCTTATTAGAATAAAATATGCCACAAAATCAATTTACAAATAAAATTTCTGCTTTTATTGGAATAGCTTTATTACTTGGAATCATTGCTTTTACTATTTTTATAAATTTCTATCAAAAGAATACTATAAAAGAAATAAAAAAGGAGAAATTTAAAAAAAGAAGAAATCAACCATTTGCTCCAAACGAGTTACTAAAATTTTGGGAATTAGAAGGGCTAAGAGCTGATAAAATAGCACTAAGAACTAAAAAGCAATCTAATATATACATTAGTATTAGTAAAACAATACACTCTTTAGAATCTGATTCGTCAAAAGATAGTCTTTTTATTCATTACGGTGCGGTTCGATTCAGTACGATAAATAGTGGTGAGAATGATGAAGAACTGACAGACTTTAAGATAACAATTATAAATGATACATATCTTGACTTAGTTCAGCGAATAGGTAATTTATTTATTGATTACCAAATACATTCTGTTTCCATTCTGCCAAAAAGCAATTATTCTACCTGTATTAATTTGAAAGACAGTTCAAAGGTATTCTTGATAAAAGGTAATAAGAAAATAGAGAATAGCTATTATAAGGAATTTGTAAAAGAAGCAAGATTTCTGAATGATAGTACAAAATTATATTTGCCTAAATCAAAATAGAAATTAGTTTTCCCTTTTTAAGGAATTGAAATTAAATAGCACACTTATTTTAAATAGTAAGTTGTTGATATTCAATGTATTATATTCGTAATTCGTAATCTTTAATTCGTAATCTTTCCTAATCAAAACTTTCTATTGTAAAATAGCAAATAAATCGTTTTTTTTGTAGAACCTAAAAAAAGAAAAAAGTAAAACCTAGCATACACAACACAAACTATGGCAGATAACTCAAAAGAAAAAAGCAAAGACAAAAAAGCTAACACTACGCATAGTAGTCCTTCCAAGTCTGAAAAAGAAAATATACAGCTCAATATCAATGAAGATGCGAATAAACAACTTCTTATTCAGCTTCAAGGAAAACTAGACAAAGTAAAACTAGGTGGAGGGCAAAAAAAGATAGACAAACACAAATCTAAAGGAAAACTAACAGCTAGGGAACGCATAAATTACCTTTTAGATAAAGACGAAGAAGGAAATACGACTTATTTTAATGAAATCGGAGCTTTTGTGGGTGATGATATGTACAACGAGTGGGGAGGTTGTCCGTCAGGTGGTGTAGTTACTGGTATGGGACATGTAAGTGGAAGACTTTGCGTAATTGTGGCAAATGATGCGACTGTAAAAGCTGGAGCGTGGTTTCCAATTACAGGAAAAAAGAATTTGAGAGCGCAAGAAATAGCCATGGAGAACCGTATTCCTATTATTTATTTGGTAGATAGTGCAGGAATATTTTTACCATTGCAAGATGAAATTTTTGCAGATAAAGAGCATTTTGGTAGAGTTTTTAGAAATAATGCTCACATGTCAGCCGAAGGAATCGTTCAAGTTTCTGCTATTATGGGAAGCTGTGTGGCAGGTGGCGCATATTTGCCGATTATGTCTGACGAGGCTTTGATTGTAGAGGGAACAGGTTCAGTATTTTTGGCAGGTCCTTATCTTGTAAAGTCTGCCATAGGCGAAGATATAGACCAAGAAACATTGGGTGGAGCTTCTACGCATTGCGAAATTTCAGGAGTAACAGACAATAAATATCCAAATGACGAAGCATGTCTTGATGCCATTCGTAATATTATGGATAAAATTGGAGAGCCTGATAGTGCAGGTTTTAATCGTTCAGAGCCAAAACTTCCTACCAAAAGTATGGAAGAAATTTACAGACTTTTACCTGCTGACCGTACCAAGCCGTATGATATGCGAGATATTATCGAAAGAATTGTAGATGATTCTGATTTTGAGGAGTATAAAAAAGATTATGGCAAAACTATCTTGTGTGGACATGCAAGAATAGATGGTTGGTCAGTTGGAATAGTAGCCAACCAGAGAACGATTTTGAAAAGTGGCAAAAAAGAAATGCAAATGGGTGGAGTTGTTTATTCTGACTCTGCTGATAAAGCTGCTCGTTTTATAATGACGTGTAACCAAAAGAAAATTCCACTTTTATTTTTGCACGATGTTACTGGTTTTATGGTTGGAAGCCGTTCCGAACACGGAGGAATCATTAAAGATGGTGCAAAGCTCGTCTCTGCAATGGCAAATAGTGTCGTTCCTAAGTTCACTATCGTAGTAGGTAATTCGTATGGCGCAGGAAATTATGCCATGTGTGGAAAAGCGTATGATCCTCGTTTGATGTTAGCTTTTCCAACAGCAAAAATAGCTGTTATGAGTGGTGCTTCGGCTGCAAAAACGCTTTTACAGATAAAAGTAGGTTCTGAAAAAGCAAAAGGAAGAGAAGTTTCAAAAGAAGACGAAGAAAAATTATTAGCAGAAATTACGGCGAGTTATGAAAAGCAAACCACTCCTTATTATGCTGCTGCACGTCTTTGGATTGATGCGATTATTGACCCAATGGAAACTCGTCAGATTATTTCAATGGGAATTGAAGCTGCTAATCAAGCACCAATTACAAAGCGTTATAATGTAGGTGCAATTCAGACCTAGAAATCAGTTACTAGTTATCAGTAAGTAGGGAACAATTACGAATTAAAGATTACGAATTACGAATTAAACTTCTGACTACTAGTTAATTATATAATTAAAAGTATCAATTTATTTAATTTCTATTCCTAGTAGCCAGTTAAATACAAAAGTCAATCATTTTTATAATGATTGACTTTTTTTGTGACGTACACTTTAATGTGAGAGTGTCTATTCTATTGTTATTCGTATTTGTTGCCGTTGTTGATGTTTTAGCGAAGCGACACCAACAACTAAATTGATTCTAAAGATTAAACCAGTAAGAAATCTTTGCCACGATAGCACGATTTTTTGAGCCAAAATTTTCAGGTAAATAATTTTCTGAATAGACTAAGAAAAAGTCTGAAACAGGCTTGAAACGCCATTGAAAACGAGCATTCAAATTTACATTGTCAGCTTGTGTATTGTATTGTAAGAAGGTTGTCAAGAAAAGGCTACGAGTAAATGAAACATCTAAACGAGGACTAATAATCCAAAAATTAGCATCATTATAAGGTTCTGGCAAATCAATGATATTATGGTCAAAACTTATGGCAAACTGTCCGTAAGGCTGAAAACGGTAACGAATTGTTCCATCTACATTAAAACGAGTGCCTGTAAAATAAGTACGATAAGATGCTGAAGTAGAAAGGTTGAAACGTTTACGAGAATCAGAACTATAATAAATATATGCTCCTGTATTTGTGAACTCTTCTCCTTCTTCAAACTGTTTTCCTCCTGAATTAGTAGGGTCAAAGGAAAAGAATAAATACGTATAATCATTAAAAACACCTGCTCCCATTTCACTAGTGTTGAATAAATCAGCGTTGTATTCAAACGACATATTTCTGTCAGTAACTTTCCAATTTAGGTCAGTATAGGTGTTAAAATATACATGGAAGTTATGACGTTGAAACTTTCCTTTTTTGGGATACATATTATAACCTACCCAATCTTCAAAACGTATGAGACCTTTTCGAAGGACAAAACCAATATCATCAATATTATAATTTTCTCCTACAACTTCGTGATTCCAAGCAGCATAAAATTTGCGAGTATTGTATGCTAAAAAACCAGCATGAGCAAAAGTTCCATTGGTTTCATTTGGTAAAAAAGCGTGATGATAAAATATTTTTCCTCTCCACTTGCTGTCCTTTGATTGCATATTATAATCAACTCCTGCCATTCTTGTATAAGGTTTGTCAGAAGTTTCATTGCCAGTTTCTTGACGATTGACAAAAATTCCTGCAATATTCGAACGAGAAAAAACTTGTCTTTGAAAGGCTGCAACCGTATAATTATTACCAATGATTCCTTTTTCTTTATCTTGTCCTGTCTGAATATTCAAAAGTCCGACACGCCAATCTTTATTTACCTTTCCACTCAATCTTGCACCATATAAAATAGGATTCTGAACATTTTGATTAATAGTAGTATCAAAGCCAATTCCGACACGACGAGAAAAAAATGGACGCATTCGGCTAAAACCAAAGTTGGCAAACAAATCACTATTTTCTAAAAAAAACTGTCTTCGTTCAGGAAAAAATATCTCAAAGCGACTCAAGTTTGTTACTTGTTGATCGACTTCTACCTGAGAGAAATCAGGATTTACTGTTAAATCTAAATTTAGAGAAGGCGTAACAGCAATTTTTGCATCTCCTCCAATATTTCCACTTGTTTCGTAAGGTGTATTATTAATATTATCTTTTGCAGCTGAACCAGCCAAATAAGGAATAATAGAAATATTTGAACCTGCTTTTTTTAAGTTATCATCAAAGATAAGTTCGCCAGTAAAGGCAAGTGAAACCGTCGAAAACTGAATAGGAACAGGCACCCACGCCGAAATTTCATTTCTAAAAGCATCATTACGAGCAAAATTCACTTTCCATTTAGATTTGTCTTTTGGATAACGAAGCGTTTTGAAAGGAATCGCAATTTCACAAGTCCAAGAACCATCAGGTAAATCTGAAACTGCACTATACCATTTGTTATCCCAATTAGAAGCATCTCTATCGCCTTCAAAAATAAGCCCTTCAAGTTGCGCCCCCACAGGAGAAACTGTAAAATAAACACCATTCAAACCATCTCCAAAAGGGTCTAAATTAACCGAAAAGTTATCGTTTTGTCCCCAATTATAATCTCTACGCATAGAAGATACAATATAATTTTGTTCTGGGTTTCCTTTACAGATAGCAGCTACATAAAAGTAATTTTCATCGTAGGCAACTCTAACTTCAGTTTGAGAAAGAGCAATCAATGTATCGGTCGGAAAGTTTTGAGTGAAGCCAGTAGCGACTTCCGAAGTTTGCCATATTTCTTCATCTAATGCTCCATCTATACGAATAGCTGTCGTTTTTCTGACCGAAAGTTGATAGGGAGAAATAGAAAGCGAATCATTTTTTGAAACAATTTTTTCTTGTAAGATTGTTTCTGTTTTGTTGGGAGTAGTTTGGGAAGAAGCTGAAAAGGTAAGGCAAAAAAATAGAAGAAAAAAGAGATAAAAGTGTTTCATCAGAGGAGGTTATGAAGTAGTGGAGTGTGTTTAGTTAATTAAATTAAACAAAAATACTCGCTAATAATTTTTCTTCTTGTTAAGAAATTCAAAAATGATGTTTCTTTAAGAGAATTTAATAAAGATAGAAAACTGATTTTTATTTTTTTAAACTATTTTGAATTATCTGTGTTCTATATATTGAAATTATCTTGTCAAATAAAATTTGGCATTTTTAATCCTCAAAAAACAATTATTTACTACAAATCATCATAAGATTATGTCATTTTTATTTATACAATCCTGTGTTTTTTATGATTTGTTTAATTAAATGACTAAATTCGTCATAGAATAAGCCAAAATTTTAAACACCTTTTAAAGTGGTTTATATTACAAATAGAGTTAGTATATTTTTAGAAAGCTCATCTAATTTATTTATTTTCCTTATAATTTGAAAAGGAATTATTTTTTTAACAATTATTTTTTATTATGAATACTAAAATTTCTGTATTTTTATTTGCTCTTTTATTATCTTCAACAACTCTTTTCTCTGCATGTTCTCCTTCTGAAAGAAAAGATGCACGTCAAGAAGCAAACGAAGAAATGAAAGAAGCCAATGCTGCAATTACTGAAGCAGGTAATGAGTTTGAGCAAGAACGTATGGAGTTCAAAAATGAATGGGACACTAAAATGGAAGCTTGGGATGCTCGTTTGGCTGAATTAGATGCTAAAATTGAAGCACAAGGTGATGAAGCATCTGCTGAACTTAGAGAAGAGCGTCAAGAGCTTGGAAGAGAGTATGCAGAGTTCAAAGCAAACATGGAAAACGTAGAGAACAAAACTGAAGCTGAATGGGCTGAGTTTAAAGCTGATGTGAATACAACAGCTAATAAGATTGCTACTGATGTAGATAATGCCTTGAAAAATATTGACGTAAATGGTGACGGCAAATAGTCTAGCTGTTATAATAAATTGACAAAAAAATCTGTTTCTTTTTAATTTTAAGGAAACAGATTTTTACTTTTAAGATTTTATTTAAAAATTAACCCTATTTTTTATTATGAATACTAAAATTTCTGTATTTTTATTTGCTCTTTTATTATCTTCAACAACTCTTTTTTCATCTTGCTCACCTTCTGAAAGAAAAGATGCACAAGCAGAAGTAAATGAAGAAATGACGGAAATGAATAACGAAATTACTGAAGCAGGTAATGAGTTTGAACAAAAACGTATGGATTGGAAAAATGAATGGCAAAATAAAACAGACATGTGGGATACTCGCTTGGAAAAACTAGACACCAAGATTGAAACTTTAGGTGATGCAGCATCTGCTGAAATGATTCAAGAGCGTGAAGAACTTCGCAATGAATATGCAGAGTTTAAAACTAAAATGGAAAATACTGAAAATATAACAGAAGCTGAATGGGCTGAATTTAAAGCCGACATAAATCAACGTGGTGAAAAAATTGCTACTGACGTAGATAATTTCTTGAAAAATATTGATGTAAATGGTGATGGAAAATAATCTGTTGTTTTTCCAATAAGACTGAAAACGGATTTGAGTAAAAACTACTCGAATCCGTTTTTTTCTATTTAAAATACTTTTCCATGTGTTAGACTAACCACCTTACGAGCCACTGAAGGGATATATTTGAATGTATTTATTAAAAGTTCACTAGATTGGCGTCCTCCAAAAAAATGTTGAACTGTTCTCCCTGCCTTTAATCGTAACTGAAACTGACTATTCCAATGCTTTTGATAGTCTGTTTTTAAAGTGTTGAAGTTTATTTGATTGTCAAAGTGGCTAATTAGTAAATCACTCAAAATCTTTGAGCTATGAAGAGCCATTGCCATTCCATTTCCACACAAAGGCGTTATCATTCCTGCCGAATCTCCACACATCAAAATATCATCTTCAATTAATTTCTTAGGGGAAAAAGAAACTTGATTGATTATTTCTGGCTTATCATACAAAAATTCTGCTTCTTTTAATATTTTGCTAAGGAAAGGATTTTCTGTAAAAAGCTGTTTTTCTATGTTTTCTACTTTCTTAAAATCTGTAATATTGTCTTTATGAGAAAGATAACAAAAACAAAATTTGTCATCTTCAATTCTTGAAATTCCACAGTAGCCACGCCAAAAATTATGTAGCGCAATTACATTATTAGGCATTAAATCCGTTTTGAGATGATATTTTACACCGATATACGGAAAATTTTTGCTAGAGAAATCTCTTTGTAGTTTGTTATCCAAGTTGCTCCGTTTTCCATAAGAACCAATTACAACCTGACTTTTGATATTTCCATTTGAAGTCTCAATCAAGAATTTATTTTCAGCTTGTCTTTTTTTATTTGTTTCACTCAATTTATTACTCTCATTTCCTAACTCCCAATTCCCAAGTCCTAATTCCTCTTTTGTATTCCCATTTCCCATTTCCTTATTCACATCTTTCACAAACGTTCCTTCCCAAATCTGAACCCCTTCTTTTGTTGCGATTTTTGATAATTCATAATCTAATGTATAACGACTGATTCCGAAACCACCCAACGGTAAATCTAACTCTAGCTTGTTTCCAGAAGGCGAAGAAAGCCAAAATTTGTCTAAAGCGACTGCACCAAAATCAAAAGGATTTACGCCTAAAGATTTTACATAGTCTAAGGCTTCATTCGAAATATATTCTCCACAAACTTTATGAAATGGATAAGTGTTTTTTTCTATTAAAACGACTTTTATTCCTTTTCTAGCTAACCGAATACTACACGCCAAACCAGCCAAACCACCTCCGATGATGGCTATTTGAGTAGAAATAGTTTTTTTATTTTCTGTTTTAGCTGTTTCTTTTTGCTTAATTTTTATCATTTTGTTTGTAATATATTTCGGACAGTTAATAAACTGTCAGCTACTTATGAACCCAAATCTAATCTATTGTTTGTATTATCTAGGCTAGGAGGTATATTCTGAACAGGAATTTGAGAATGATTCGGAGTAGCATATTTTTTTAGAATATTTGTTGCTTCTTCTATTCTCCTTTTCTCTCTTTCAGCAATAAAGAATCTATGTGTTTTGTTATCTTTTGTCGTAATAACTAGATGATAAAAATCTTCTTCTTTATTGAATAAAATAGAATTAGCTAGAAACGAAAAAAAAGTGTCTTTTTCTGTACTAATTGTTTTGACATCTACACCTTCTATAAGTTCATTTTTTTGACCATTATTAATAATAAAATGACCTGAATCTAAAATAAGTTGTTTCTGTTTGTACATCTTTTTTCCTATTCCAATACCTACCAAAACAGCAGCAACACCCACCAAAATAAAATTCATATTAAGAAGGTAAGAGAAGTAGGAAGCGATTGCGCCTATCAGAGCAAAAAAACCTGTATAAATGCTAGTAATTTCTGATTGCTTGACTGTCCGAAACTGAAAAAAAGCAAGTTTATCTAACCTTTCAGTTCTTGATTCTCTATCAATTTTTACAGCTTCTTGTCTTGGTATTTCTCTTAAAGTATGTGTTTGATTACAATGTTTATAATCCATATAACTCCAAGAATCTACCAAAAAAGCAGATTTGCAACTGGCACAAATTACAACATTATCGCCTTCCTGTAAAATGTCTCCTGTGATGGGGTCTATTCGTTCTTGTTTTAAGAAATCACTGTGTTTTTCTTGTTCTAAAGTGTGGGTGGTCATTTTTATATAAAAAATTGAAATTATAATTCATTTACTTTTTGTAAAACGATTCTTATAAGACTTGGCTTTATTCTAAAGCCAATAGTTACCAATTTGTCGATATGAGGTTTAACTAAAGGAATTATATTATTTTGTTTGGCTTTAATCAAAATTCCTAAAACTCCAATTATTTTTACACCACGTTGTTCTGCAATCACTCTACCTTTATACTCGTCTATAATAAGAAATTTTGCATTTGTTTCTAAAGCCAAAATAATAGAATGTGCTTCCCCAATATCTAACTCTTCTAATAATTCTTCTACCAAAGTTTGATTTTGAGGGTTTTGAGTTTTTATCCAATCCAAAGATTCAATTATTTTTTTTTGTTTTGGTAACACATACAATTCTTCTCTTACACTAGAAGTAATATAAATGTCTTCAAATAATTCTTGTAAAATATAAATTAAATCTATCTGAATAAGATTTGAAATAGAAGAAGTATCACTAATTATAATCATAAATCAATTCCTAAATTATTAAGTTCTGTATTCAAATCATTTTCTGAATAATGAATATAAATATTCCTTTTAGCTAACTCTCTTTGAAAACTAACTTGGTCTAATCCTGCTAATTTCCTTGCTTTTCCTGTACTAATTGTCTTTTTTTCGTATAGATAACAAGCAAAATCGATGCGTAGTTGGTCTTCATTTAACCTTAAATCTTCTAATAATTTGTCATTGATTACAAGTGCCATAATTTATATAAAGTTTAATATTGTTTTTTATGTTAATCTCTTTTCATTAACGGAAAGAAAAGGAAGAGAGTTTTTATCGAATTTTTGTAGAAAATTGGTTTCTTTTGAAACACGTTCTAGTTCTTTCTTTTGAAGAAGTAATTTATATACTGATTTATTTTTAGCTGTTATTTTTATTGTATAACGAGAATTTTTTGATAAAAAAATATCTCTTATTACATTGTCAAACCAATGTCGCCTAGATTTGTATAATTCTATAGTTTGAATTTCTTTAACTTTCATCTTAGTCTCTGTATTTTCTTTTAAATTAAAAAATAGAGTGTTGTCTTCTATTTTAAAACTATTTTTATAATAGGATTTTTTAGAGCCAAAATAAACATAACAATAACAAATCAACATAACTAGAAATGCACTGTAACTGATATTTATGAGTGAGAAATGGTCAAGTAGAAAAGAAACAAAATAACCTAAGAGAAAATAAGGAAAGATAGTTATACGAGCTTCTTGATAATTTGCAAAAATTTTCACAGTTTTTAAATCAATCAAATAAGGTCTTTCAATCCTAACAACTTCACTTACAGGAATTTCTTTCAAAGTAATTTTCTGATTACAATGCTTTCTATCCATATACTCCCAAGAGTCCACCAAAAAAGCAGATTTACAAGCAGCACAAATTACAATCTCATCATTTTCTTTTAATAAATCTCCTGTAATTGGGTCAATTCTGTTTTGAGCTAAGAAATCGTTGTGTTTTTCTTTTTGTAGGGTGTGAGTGGTCATTTTTTATGCTAATGTGTTTTATTCAGCTATTTCTATTGATTTTGAATTAACGGAAGGAGAGGTAAGAGAGTTTTTATCAAATCGCTGTAAAAGATTAGTTTCGCTTTTGATACGTTCTATTGTTTTTTTAGTTATCAAAACTTTGTGTCTTGTTTTATCTTTTAGTGTGAATTTTAACGTGTAAATTTCTTTTTGTTCATATTTTTTTAGTCTTTTTCTGAAAAAATTATAAATCCAATAACGGCTTGGTTTGTAATAACTAATATTTTTTATTGAATTGAGTGTAATATTATTATTCCAATTTTTATCATTCAATGAAAAAGAAAGAACATTACCTTTTATATTCAACTGTTCTTTATAATCACTAATTGTCCAAAATATAAATTGTGGTATCCAAACAATAGAAAGCATTATTAATAAATTATAGAAATAATTCAGAAAATCATGAAAGTTAAGCGCATAAATTATGTAAATAATAACACCCAAAAAAGAGATAAATGAAGATGCTTTTTTCGCAGCGTCTTTATTTGAAATTGCCTTTATTTCAAGGTTTACATTTAGATAAATACTAGACTTATCAATAATGACTACTTCTTGTTTTGGAATCTCCTTTAATGTAAGACTTTGCTCACAATGCTTTCTATCCATATATTTCCAAGAGTCAGCCAAAAAAGCAGATTTACAACTTGCACAAATCACAATCCTATCTCCTTCTTGAAGAATATCTCCTGTAATCGGGTCAATTCGTTCTTGTTTTAGGAAATCACTGTGTTTTTCTTTTTGTAAGGTGTGGGTTGTCATTTTATGTATAAAGTTTTCAAATATAACGCACAGGAATTACAAGAGGGATACTTTGACCTTGATATAATTCAGTATATTTTCTCAAAAAATTTGTTTCTATATTAATTCGTTTGACTTCACTCTCCGAAATAAGAACCTTGTGTACTTCTCCAGTTTTTGTTGTAATTATAAAATCATAGAAATCTTTTTTTTGCTTAAAAAGAATAGAGTTAGCGAGGCGAGAAAGTAACTTTACTTTTGTAGCTTTTATTGTTTTGATAGCTTTGTAATTAATTTTTATACGGTATTGGCTTTCCTTATTAACTATGAAATAACCTTTGCTCAAACAAAGTGATTTTTGTGTATATGTAATTTTATTAAAAGCACCAAAGAAAAAATAAGATAAAAAAACAAATATAAAAACATAGCCTATATGAGTAAAGTAGATTATTAATACTGCAATGCTTCCTCCTATCAATGCAAAGAATCTTAAATAAATTGCTGAAACTTCATCTTCACTTACAGTATTAAAATCAAATGAAGATAAACTATCCAGTTTTTTATTTCTCGTTTCCCAACTTATTTTTACATTTTTCTGTTTCGGAATTTCCTTTAAAGTATCTGTTTGCTCACAATGTGTTCTGTCAATATATTCCCACGAATCCACCAAAAAAGCAGACTTACAACTTGCACAAATTACAATATTATCTCCTTCTTGTAGAATATCTCCAGTAATTGGGTCAATTCGTTCCTGTTTTAGGAAATCTTGGTGTTTTTCTTTTTGTAGGGTGTGGGCTATCATTTTTTACTTGTTTTTTTGTTTTTTGAATAGACTAGAAAGTCTGTTATACATAATTCAAGTTAATAATACTCTCCCAAATATTCTATCAATTCCTCTTTCTCACTTGGAAGTCCTGCATCTCTCATCATGAGACTAAAATTTGCAAAAGACATATCGCCTTCTCCCCAACCTTTTGAGTTTGCAATGGCTCTTAGTGCAATTATTTCATTTTTTTCTAAGTTGTTTACATCAGTTTCTTTTATAGGAATTGTTCTGTTTCTATTCAAAATATCTAAAACAAATCCAGTTGTTTCGGTGGCTTGATACATATTCAATTTTTCCAAAACTTGACAAAAAGCTAAAAGTATTCTCTGTTCTTCTTCTTGAGTTTGTGCATAACCAGAAAGCATTCCACTTGCATAACCATTTATATTTCCGTCGTTAAATGGAATTTCATTTATTTTTCTTAGCTCCTCATTTGACGTAATTGAATCAATTAATATTTCAATAATTTGATTTGTTAGAGGATATTTTATCAGTGCAATCGCTGCCGAAGTTTTTAAAAGTACAGAAGTAGAATCTAAATAGGCTTCTAAAAATGAAATATCTATTTTTGGTTCTGTATTTTTGGAAAGCAAACCAATCGCTAAAATGCAATTTGCAATATCGTTTTCATGTGTCAGAACAGGAATTTGTCTTTTTATAAGTTCTATCGATGTTGTGCCTTTTTCAGCAAACCAAGCCGACGCATAAATAGCTGAATTGATTAATTTTCTATTTTTATTATTCTCAACTTCATTATTAAAGCTTTTAGGTGTTTTTTCTATTATTTCCCATAAGATAGGGATTCTCTCTTCTACAAAACTATAACAATCCAAAAGAGCCAAATAACTATATCCATACTCTTTACTATCTTTGATTTCTTCCAAAGACATTGTTTTATGTGCCTCTTTTAGTTCTGCTTTTATTTGTGCTGGATTTATTCCTTCTACTAAATATGCTTCTTCATAACCTAAAGCTAAGTTAATGATATAATAAATTAATTCTGCTCTGTTATGAGTAGTTTCGTTTTCAATAAGTTCGAATAAAAACGGAATTGCATAAGGAGTGGCAGTATAACGTGTTCCTTGATGAAAGATATTTCCATAAAGTCCACTTAATGCTTGGTCGCAAGTTTTTTCATCAGAACTAGCCAAATTATGTAAATCATTAGGAATATTAGCAGCCGAACCATAGGCATGTTTTAGCTCACTCCAAGGAATTGTATCTAGTTTTTCTAGCATTTTTTAGTTATATTAAAAAGGGTAGTATTTTCTAAACTCTCTCTAAAGCCATTTCAGAAATTGTTTTTCCAATAGAAAGTGAAGACGTAGCTGCTGGTGAAGGTGCATTTACAACATTGATAACGCCTTGTTTCTCCAAAATCTTGAAGTCATCTAAAAGACCTCCGTCTTTATCACAGGCTTGTGCTCTCACACCTGCATCGGCAGTAATCAAATCTTGTTTTTCTACTTCTGGTATAAGTTCTTGTAAGGCTTTTGTAAAGGCATTTTTTGAATAAGAACGATGAATTTCTCCCAAACCTGTTTTCCAATATTTGAAAGCGACCTTTTGAAAACCTCTGAAAGTCAAAGTTTCTAAAAGTTCAGAAATCGAAATATCTGTTTTCTTATAACCTTCACGTTTGTACGCCAACACAGCATTAGGACCTGCTTCTACATCGCCATTTATCATTCTTGTAAAATGAACACCCAAAAACGGAAAATTTGGATCTGGAACAGGATAAATTAAGTTTTTAACTAAATGTTTTTTCTCTGGAACAAGTTTATAATATTCTCCTCTAAACGGAATTATTTTGATAGGGGCATCTGGCATCGTCATTTTGGTAACTTTGTCTGAATACAGACCTGCACAATTTATTACTAAACCTGTTTGATACTCTGAATTTGAAGTAATTACTTTTGCTAAAGTGATATTTCCATTCGTTTCATCATTGAGTTTTATATCTTCTACTTTTTCGGAAAGATGAATATGTCCTCCTAGTTGTTCTATTTTTTGAGCCAATTTATGACAAACTGTTTTGTAATCGATAATTCCTGTCTGTGGAACAAAAATTCCTGCTACTCCTTTTACATGTGGTTCATAATCTGCAATTTCTTCTTGTTTTATGTTTATCATTCCCGTCAGACCATTTTCCAAACCCCTATCATAAATAGTTTTGAGGGCAGGTAATTCCTCTTCTTTTGTTGCTACGATTATTTTACCACATTTATCGAAAGCTATATTTTCTTTCTCACAAAAATCTAATAGCATTTCATAACCACGGATACAGTTTATAGCCTTCAAGCTTTTAGGTTTGTAATAAACGCCAGAGTGAATAACACCACTATTATTTCCAGTTTGATGTTTTGCAATAGAATTTTCTTTTTCTATCAAGATAATTTTTAGAGAGGGACGAGCCAAAAGAAGTTGGTAGGCTGTCGCAAGTCCGACAATTCCACCTCCAACAATGAGTATATCGTATTTCATTTTTTATATATAGTTTTGTCATCGGTGGGGACACCGACAACGGCAAAGTGATTGATTTATATGATTAATTTTAGGATAAAGTCGGACAAACGAATACACAAATTTTATTCAGTCTCCTTCTCAATATGATATTTTCTTCTAATATCATTTATCAAATGTAGTTTTTGCATAACAAAGCTTTTTGGATGAACAGCAGAAAATAAGGTTTGCCATTCTTCAAAACGCTCTTTTTCGGCTTCTTTGAATAATTTTTTACTGATTTTTTTAGAGCGCAAGAAGTTTTCGAATTCTTCTTTCATATTTTCTTCCATAATTTTTAAGCAAAACAAGACGTTAATAATCTTAAAACAAAACAACAATTACCTTTGTTTTACGTAGAACAAAATTACAGATTTGTATTTAATAAATCCAAACAGAATTAATAGATGGAAACTATCACTCAAAGTAAAGAATCAATAATAGAAAAAGTAGATTTTCAAGAAGTAGCCAAAAACAAAACTATTATTTTGTTTGATGGTGTTTGCAATCTTTGTAATAGTGCAATTAATTTTGTGATTGACAAAGATGTGAATAATAGTTTTTATTTTGCTTCTCTACAATCCGAATTTGGACAAGCTCTTTTAACGCACTTTGGTAGAGATACAAGCGATTTTGATTCTATGATTGTTTATGAAAAAGGAAAAATAAAGACAAAATCGACAGCAGCCCTACGTATTGCAGCAGGACTTTCAGGAGGTTGGAAGTATTTTAGTATTTTCAAAATTATACCTGCTTTTTTAAGAAATGGAATTTATAATCTAGTTGCCAAAAACAGATATAAATGGTTTGGGCAGAAAAATGAATGTAGAATTCCCACTCCAGAGCTAAAAGCTAAGTTTATAGAGCAATTACCAAATAGGTAATCAGTCATGAATTTCAATGTTTTTTTAAAAAGCCTTATTTCTATTAGAAGTAGGGCTTTTTTATGTCTGAATCTTGAAAATAAATAGCTATCAATATGATTTCAAGATATTATACAGTTTATTTTTAATTGATTCAATACTTCAAAGTATCTGAAAAGCTAGTTATCAGACAATAACTACTTTGTACTGATATAACACATGTGCGAAAATTGAGAATTAAGTAGATATTTTAAAAAGAATAGAATATTATTATAAAAAAATTAATATTTGATTTTTTTATAAAATTGTTAGTGTAAATTTTGCTATAAATTACTTTAGTAAAATTTTATTTTGCTTTTTATTATTTAAGAAATTATTTCAATTTGATTTGTTTGGCTTAATAAAGCTAAAGCCTTGATATTCAGAAGAAACACTTAATAATTAGTTGTATTACTCAAGTATTACACTTACTTTTGCAGAAGTTTTTAACAAAAAAAATCTTAAATACATGAGTTCTACTACTACTTTTACTTCTTTGAAGCAACAAAAACCTACTTGTTTTAAAGAGCCTTTATTAAAAAAAGTAAAAAAAACATATATAAACTGGAAGCATTATTTCTTTGTTCTCCTCTTTATGTTCTTCACGCCATTTGGGTATTCGGCTACCTTTACTGTAAGTAGCCTAGCTGATTCGGGAACAGGCTCATTGAGAGAAGCTATTACCTTAGCCAATGCAAATGCTGATGCCGATATTATTGAGTTTTCAGTAAATGGAATTATCAATTTAGCTACTCCACTTCCTAGTATTACACGTCCACTTACGATAGATGGTACTTCTACACCAGGTTATGTTTTTGAAACAAATATGATTTGGATAAGGACTATTGGTAATGCTATTCAAGCAAATTCTAGTGGAGTGACTCAATTAACAATTAAAGGACTTGATTTATCAAACCCTACTACAGATTACTCAGGAACGGGTTTATACATACGCAATGCTTCTAATGTTCTTATAGATGAATTGATAATCAAAAAAAGAGGTACTGCTATACTGGTTCAAAATTCTACAGATGTTACTATTACAGATAGTAAGATTGTAGATAACACAGTAGGGGTTCGTCTAGAAAATTTGTATAGTGGTAGCATTCCTAACGGAATAAGTATGAGTGGTAATTCTATCAAGGGGTCACTAAATAACGATTTATATATAAGAAATATAGATAACTTGATAATCTCAGATGGAACAATAGCTAATACAAACATTAGTTTTTCAGAATCATTAGATGGAAATAATGATTTCTATAGTTATAATAATTATAATTATGGAGATGGCTCTATTTACATTATACAATGTGATAATATAGAGATTAGAAACATAGATGTTAGTTCATTGACTGAAAGAGGTGCAGGAGTAAACATATCAAACTGCCAAAACGTACTTATAGATAATATTACAGCAAAGAATAGAGAAGCTGGAGTGGCTGCTTATAACACAACTGATATCACTATTACAAACTGTGATTTTAGAGATAATACACCTAGCTACAGTTATAACGAAAGTGCCATATTTTTATCTACTATTTTGTCCAACACTCTGCAAGGAGGAGTATTAATTGAGGATAATCAGTTTGGAATAGAGAATAGAACTACCATTGGTCGTTTACTCTATGTTGCTAATTCAAACAATATAGTAGTATCTGATGGCACCTATATAGGAACTAATATTGCCCTTCCTAGTCTTTTAGAGATGGATTTTCCTCTTAGTTTCGATAATGTTTTTGCATTAGAAATACACAACCTTACTATAAAGTCTCCTACTCTCAGAGGAACTGGTATCAGTATAGAAAGTGGTGGTACGACCCAAGTAGATAACATTACATTTGAAAATAAGAATATTGGTATGTATGTAGAGTCATCTTTAAACACTAATATTACCTGTAGTTCATTTGTTCGTAATGGAAATGCAATAGAAATAAGTGACAATTCAACAGATGTTTCAGTAGAAAATACAACGTTTGTATGTAATACACTCGCTATAGAGAATGCTATGATAAACTCTATTGATGCACAGAACAACTATTGGGGGGAGTCAGATGGGTCTATAAGTGCTAGTGGAAGTGGAGATGCTTATACTGGCTTGGTAGATGCAACAAATCCTTTAGCTTCTCAAAATACTTGTGCGCCAGTAGTTTTAGTTTCTGAAATAGAAATAGAGGGCAACAGTTTGGCTATTCCTGATGAAGATACTACACCAATAGTTGGAGATAATACAGACTTTGGAAGTATACTTTTTACTACAGGCTCAATAGAAAAAACTTTTACAATCAATAACAATGGAGATGGAATACTAAACATATCCTCTATTAGTAGAAGTGGTACAAATGCAGGTGAATTTGCTATAGGAGGAATTACTTTTCCAGCAAGTGTAGCTGTTGGAGGAAGTGCTACTTTTACAGTTACTTTTGATCCAATAAGTGTAGGAGACCGTTTTGCTACTATAAGTATTGTTAGTGATGATTGTGATAAAAGTCCTTATACATTTGCTGTAAAAGGAAAAGGAGACCCACTTACTACAACAGTAACAAACTTAGATGACTCAGGAGTAGGTTCGTTACGCCAGGCAATTACAAATTCACAAATAAATCCAGGTGCTGATGTTATTGACTTTACTGTACAAGGAATAATTAACCTTACTTCTAGTCTTCCAACGATAAATCAACCTTTAACAATAGATGGAACTACTGCTCCTAGCTATGCAGTAGGTAGCCCTACTGTTACAGTAAGTATTAATAATAGAATTTTTTATGTATCTAGTGTAAATGGGTTTTCATTATTAGGTTTGAATATTACTTCTAATGGTTCTGTAGTGAATGAAGGGCTTTATATAGTAAATTCTCAGAACGTAACTATTGAAGGTAATATATTTCAGAATAAAACATTCGGTCTTCGTATTCTAAATGCAGGTGTTGGTTATTCTATAGCTTGTAATACCTTTAAAGCAAACCAATATGGAATATACTTGCAAAGTACTTCAAGTGATTTTGCCTCTTTTATAAATAATTCATTTTACTGCAACACCACGTATGCCATCTATAATACTTCAGGCGTTACAATAGACGCAGAGAATAATTACTGGGGAAACAGCACAGGCTCTTCAACTGATGGAGGAGTAGGCGATGCTTATTCAGGTAATATTACTGCAACAAATCCATTGGCTACTGCAAATGCTTGTTCGCCTACCGTACCTTTGTCAGTCATAAACACTCAAGGAAATTCTATTACTATATCAAACGGAGATACTACACCAGCTACTACGGACGATACAGATTTTGGCAATACTCTTTTCGTAGGAGGAACAGTAACAAAAACATATACTATACAAAATACAGGAAATGCTCCATTAGTTATTTCAAATATTTATTCTTCAGGAGCAAATTCAAGTGAATTTACTAGAGGTGGCATTTCTTTACCTGCCACTATCGCAGCAGCAGGAAGCACTACTTTTACAATGAGGTTTGACCCTTTAACAGTAGGAACTCGTACAGCAACTGTAAATATTGCTAGTAATGATTGTGATAAGAGTCCTTATACATTTAGCGTAAAAGGTATTGGAGATCCACTTTCTACGGTCGTAACCAATTTAAATAATAGTGGTGCAGGTTCACTTCGCCAAGCAATGCTTAATTCTGAAACAAATCCAGGTGCTGATGTAATTACATTTACAGTACAGGGAACAATTTCTCAATCATTTTCATTACCTACACTTACTCAACCTACAGAAATTGATGGTACTTCTGCACCTGGTTATGCAACAGGAGTTCCAAGTATTACAATTGCTAGAACAAGTACAGTATTTACCATTTCTAATGCAAGTAATGTAGAACTGAAAGCATTAGACATAAGCAATCCATCAAGTAATTTTTTAGGTAATGCTATTCAAATTACGAATTCAAGTAGAATAACAATTGATGAGGTAATTGCAAAAAAACGTATTCGTTCTGTAAGTGCTACTTCTGTTACTGACTTAACGATTACCAATAGTGATTTTAGAGATAGTGGTTCTAGTGATACAAATGGTGCAATCACTATCAATGGTCTTTCTCAAAGTTTACTCTCAGGAGGTATTTTGATGAATGATAATCAATTTGGAGCAGAGAATCTAACACCTGTTCAAGTGCTAAATATTCAAAGTGCAAATTATTTGAGGATTTCTGATGGAACTGTCGGAGGAACAAATATCACAATGGATAATAGTGGATTAGATATGGCAAGTCCATTTAAGTTTGATTTAGTGAACTACTCTCGCATAGACAAATTAGATTTTACAAACTCTACTTCTTCTTTTAATGGAATAGCTATAAATTCTACTAACTGTAGAGATCTTAGAATAAATGATATTATTGCCAAAAAACGTCGTATTGCTATCAAAGGAAGTGATAATATAGATATACGTATCACAAATAGCGATTTGAGAGATAGTGGTTCTAATCCTTCAGAAGGTGCAATTACTATGAACTCTCCTTTTTCAAGTTCTCTTAATGGAGGCGTTTATTTTGTTGATAATCAGTTTGGAGCAGAGGCTTTAAATCCTACTCATACGCTAGTAATGACAGAAGCATCAAATCTTATTATTTCAAACTCAACAAGTGGAAGTACAAATATTACTATTGATACTGGTGGAGGACGAGTTCTTTATCCAATTACTTTAAATGATGTTGATAACTCAACTATCAGAAACGTGGATTTGAGTCGTGGAGCAGCAGGTTTTGAAGGTTATGGAATTTGGGCATATAATAATTGTCAAGGACTTACCATAACAAACACTACTATAAAACGAAGACTTTCAGCTCTTGTAGTGGAAGGTGCTACTGACGTAAGAGTAACAAATAATGACTTTAGAGATAGTGGTTCTAATCGTGCAGCACTTGTTTTGTGGGATATTACTTCAAGTATTCTGCCTGGTGGAATGTTGGTAGCAGCAAATCAGTTTGGTGCAGAAAATCAAAATCCTGCAAGAACAATACATCTTCAACGAGTAAGAGATATTGTTATTTCTGATGGAACAACAACAGGAACAAACATAAACCTTGCTAGTGGTTTGGATGTAGAATATCCTGTGCTGCTAAGTGATGTAGATAATGTAGCTATTAGTGAGCTAGACTTTTCTTCTTCAGTAGCCAATGCTGGAAACGGAATAGCAATCTATATTAGTGATGTGGCTAGTAATAGCTCTCAAAATGTTTCAGTAGATAAAGTAACGATTGCAAACAAATTTTATGGAGTTTATGTAGAGCGTTCTGTTGATATTTCACTTACTTGTAATCTATTTACAGGAAATAATATTGGACTTCAAGTAGTAGGTAACGTACTTATTCCTTCTACATTCACTACTATTAGTAATAATAACTTTGGCTGTAATACAGTTGCTATCAATAATACAACTACAAGTAATCTGAATGCACAAAACAATTATTGGGGTGCTGCTGACGGTTCAGTTACGGATGCTGGTTCAGGAGACTCTTATTTAGGAAATGTAGATGTAAGCAACTTTCTAACGACAGCTAGTGCTTGTGCAAAAGCATTACCTGTAACAGAAATTAATGTAAAAGGAAATACACTTACTATATTAGATGGAGACATAACTCCACGTACAGATGACGGAACAGACTTTGAAGGAATACAAGTAACTTCTGGAGTAATTTCTAAAACTTTTACTATCGAAAACACAGGCTCTAGTCCTTTGACAGTAACTTCTATTTCTACAACAGGAACACATGCTTCTGATTTTACGATTAGTGGAGTTACAATTCCTACAAGTGTTGCTTCAAATAGTAGTACAACTTTTGTTGTTGATTTTGACCCTTCTGCATTAGGAATCAGAACAGCGACAGTAGTCATCAATAACAATGATTGTAGTGAAGGAGTTTATGATTTTGCTATTCAAGGTGAAGGTTCTCTTCCAGCTTCTATTACTTTGGAAGCAATCAATCCTACTTCATATTGTTCTGGAACTACAATTAGTGTTCCTTTCAATACGACAGGGAGTTTTGGAGGAGCAAATACATTTACAGCAGAACTTTCAGATGCTTCTGGTAATTTCCCTGCCATTGCAACGGCAACAGGAACAAGTCCAATTGCTTTAACTATTCCAAATTCAGCAACTAGTTCTAGCAATTATGTAGTTCGTGTAGTGGCTTCAAACCCAGCTATACAAAGTGCAAATAGTTCAGCAATTACAATTACTCAAGATATAACAAATCCTGTTATTACAGCACCTGCTCCTATTTCAGTTGTTGCTGATGCAGGACTTTGTACGGCAGTAATATCTAATTTAGGAACTCCAACAGCAACAGATAATTGTAACGCACCAACAGTTACAAATAATGCCCTTGCAAACTTTCCTTTAGGAGCAACTACCGTAACTTGGACAGCAACTGATGCAAGTGGGAACACAGCAACAGCTACTCAAATCGTAACAGTTATAGATAATCAAGCTCCTTTAGTTCCTGCATTATCAAATGTAACCAGCGAATGTTCGGTAACACTTACAGCACCAACCACAACAGATAATTGTGCAGGTACAATCACAGGAACGACAACCACAACATTCCCAATTACAACACAAGGAACAACAGTTGTGAATTGGAACTTTAATGATGGAAATGGAAATAGTTCATCGGTAAGTCAAGTAGTAACGATTGCAGATTTGACTCCACCAGCAACTCCTGTTTTAGCAGATATAAATAGTGAGTGTTCTATTACTCCTACTGCACCAACAACTACTGATAACTGTGCAGGAACAATTACAGGAACAACAACTACTGTCTTTCCAATTACAGCACAAGGAACAACCGTTGTTACTTGGAGATTTGTAGATGCAAATGGAAATTCTGTTACAGCAGACCAAAATGTAGTTATCAATGATGTAACGCCACCAGCAGTTCCAACTTTGGCAGACGTAAACTCATCTTGTTCTATTACTCCTACTGCACCAACAACTACTGATAACTGTGCAGGAACAATTACAGGAACAACAACAACCGTATTTCCAATTACAGCACAAGGAACGACTGTTGTAACTTGGACATTTACCGATGCAAATGGAAACTCTGTTACAGCAGACCAAAATGTAGTTATCGATGACGTAACACCACCAGTAACACCAGTTTTGGCAGATGTAAATGCTTCTTGTTCGACGATACCAGCAACACCAACCACAACAGATAATTGTGGCGCACTAGTTACAGGAACAACAACAACTATTTTCCCAATTACAGCAACAACTGTAATTACTTGGACATTTACAGATGTTAGTGGAAACTCTACGACAGCAGATCAAAACGTAATTATTAATGATGCAATTGCTCCAGTAGTTCCAGTTTTACCTGATTTTGTAGCAGAGTGTTCTGCAAACCCAACAATACCAACAACAACAGATAATTGTGCAGGTACAGTAATAGGAACAACAACAACTGTATTCCCAATTACAACACAAGGAGCAGTAGTAGTTACTTGGACATTTGATGATGGAAATGGAAATTCTGTTACAGCAAATCAAAATGTAATTGTAAATGATATGACACCTCCAGTAGTTCCTTTCTTATCTACTCTTTCTGATGCTTGTTCGATTACGCCAACAGCACCAACAACAACAGATAACTGTGGTGGGACAATTACAGGAACAACAACAACTGTATTTCCAATTACAACCCAAGGCGTAACAATAGTAACTTGGACGTTTACGGATACAAATGGAAATTCTATTACAGCAAATCAAAGTGTCGTTATCAATGACATCATACCACCTGCTGTTCCAACATTAGCAGATGTAACGGCTCAATGTTCAGTTACTCCAACTGCGCCAACCACGACAGATAATTGTGGTGCAACAATTACAGGAACAACAACTACTGTATTTCCAATTACAACTCAAGGAACAACCATAGTAACTTGGACATTTACAGATGCAAATGGAAATACAAGTACAGCAGACCAAAATGTAATTGTTGATGACGTTACGCCTCCAGCAATTCCTTTCTTAGCTATTCTTTCTGATGCTTGTTCAATTACACCAACAGCACCGACAACAACTGATAACTGTGGTGGAACAATTACAGGAACAACAACAACTGTATTTCCTATCACAACGCAAGGAACAACAGTTATAGATTGGACGTTTGATGATGGGAATGGAAATGTTACGATAGCAAGTCAGAATGTACTTATTATTGATATTACTGCTCCAGTAGCTCCAGTATTAGCTACGCTTACTGATGTTTGTTCAGTTACGCCAACAGCACCAACCACAACTGATAATTGTAGTGGAACAATTACAGGAACAACAACTACTGTTTTCCCAATTACAGCACAAGGAACAACGACTGTTACTTGGACGTTTGATGATGGAAATGGAAACACAAGCACGGCAAATCAAACTATCATTATTAGTGATGATGTTGAGCCAGTTCTTGCTTCTTGTCCTTCAACGCTTACTGTTTCGGCAGCATCTGGTTTTTGTGAAGCAATAGCAACCTATACTATTCCAACAGCAACAGATAACTGTTCTTTGGTTACAGTAACACAAACAGCAGGTTTGCCTTCTGGTAGTTCCTTCCCAATCGGAGCAACTACAAATACATTTGTAGCAATAGATGCAGCAGGAAATACTTCTACTTGTTCGTTTGATGTAGTAGTTAATTCTTCTATATCAGCTATCTCTTACTCATCAAGTGCCTTTGTAGAACCAAGTCCGTATAGTTCTGGTCAGTTAGTAAATACACTCACTATTTCTAGTGATGATTGTGATGTTTTTGCAGGGTCAAACGGAGAGGATTTTGTAGCAACAGGAAAAGTGACAGTTACTAATCTACCAGCAGGTCTTACAGCTTCAATTATCAGAAATAGCGCAACGGTACTTTCTTTCAATTTAACAGGTAGTGCAACTGCTCACGAATATGTAAATTCAGTTTCAGACCTAACAGTTGTTTTTGAAGATGCTGCATTTACAAATAACTCGGCAACAGGTATTACAGGTTCTACCCGTACTGATTTGAGAATTAATTTTAGTGATACTTCAGACGGAACAGGAGGTACGCCTACCACTCCTTCTTTAATCGCTGTTAGAGATTTTGTAGCAACATCAGTTTCTACTACTCAAATTCAACTTACTTGGACTATTCCTACGGCTAGTAATGCAACAGGATATGACCTTTACAGAAATGGCGAATTACTTGCAGAATTGAATAGTTCAACAATAACTAGTTATTTAGATGAAAGTCTTGTTCCTAATACGTTTTATTCATATAGAATAATTTCAACACGAGGAGTAGAGTTTTCAGATGCAAAACAAGCAAGTGCATATACTTACCCAGTTGCACCTACTTTAGTGTCTGTAAATACTATTTGTGGAGATGGAGTTCCAATTATTAAAGTAGATGGACAAGGAAGTTTATTCAAAATATATGATGATTTGACAAGTGGAAGCCCAATAGAACAGGCAACTTCTTCATCAATTACTCTGCCTTCAATTTCTCAAACAACAACCTATTATATCAGTACAGTAAGTAATGATTTGGAAAGTGAAAGAGTAGAAGCGCAAGTAGTAGTAGCTCCAACATTTGAAGCACAAACTATCCAAACAGGAAGAGTTATTTCTTGTGAAAATAGCTTTGTATTATCTGCACAACCAATTCAAAATGCAGATTCGTACGTATGGCTTCTAGGACAAACAGAAGTAGGAACAGGACAAACATTTACTGTTACTCGTTCAGGGACATACAAAGTTCGTATCACTCGTGGAGTTTGTCAGAATGTTTCTAATACAGTAAGTGTTACGTTAGGTTTCACTCCGACAGCACAAATTATGCAAGGAGAAACTATTAACATTTGTCAGACAGGAACACTGAATGCAAAAAGTGTAAATGCAAACTCTACTTACGAATGGTTCTTAGAAAATCAATCTGTTGGAACAGGCATTTCTTTAGAGGTTAGCAATGCAGGAACATATGAATTGAGAGTAACAGAAAATGGCTGTGTAGCTTCGGCTCAAATTGCAGTAACTTTAGTAACTCTTCCTCAAAGTCCTATTGTTACGACAGATAAAACAGCCCTTTGTACAGATGAAAAAGCAACTTTATCTATTACAGAATCTGAAAATGTTACGTATCAATGGTTACGAAACGGAAGAGCAATAACAAATGCAACATCTAGTTCTTATTCTACTTCAAATTATGGAAACTATTCAGTAGAAATAAAAGCAGAGAGTGTAAATGGTTGTAGTGTTCGTTCAGAAGAAGTAACAATTACAAGAATCCAAACACCAACTCCTAGACTTTACAAAAACACAGAATATCCTGAATTGTATGTAGATACAGAAGGAGAAATTGTAGGAATTGTATGGACATTAGATGGAACTGTTCTTGAAGAATTTGCAGACCAAAGCACAATTACTCCAAATCAAGATGGAAACTATGTAGCAGCCGTAACTTACTCTGTTGGATGTAGAGCAACTACTAGCAATGTATATTTCCGTGTTCCTGATGATGGAATCGTTACAGGAACTGAAGATTTGGATAACGATATGTTCAACATCTATCCAAACCCAAGTAATACTGGTATTTTCCGTATTCATTTCGGAACTGCTTTGAGAGAAAATATAGATGTTGTAGTATTTGATGCAATTGGTAGAGTGATTGAAAAAACCACTTTTGAAAAGGGTTCGAAAGACCACTCCCTCAATTTAAGTAACTATGCTAAAGGTGTTTATACAATTAGGTTACAATCTGACGGAGCTTCATTTGCTCGTAAATTGATTATAGATTAATCTTCAAAACATATAAACAAAATAGAAAAGCTACAAGATTATTTCTTGTAGCTTTTTTTCTTGACCATGTAATTTTAGAATATCAGTAACTACTCATAAAGAAAATAATATATTTGAGTGTTCATATCTAAACCTTTTTATAATTATGTTACCTACAAAAAAAACAAGTAACCTTCCATCAAAGACAGAAGACGGAATTATATGGAAAAATAATTTTTGGAAACGAAAAACAACTATATTTTATGCAGGAAGAGAGATAGGATATTTTCAAATGAAAGGATTCATAACTTTAGGAGGGCGTGGAATCTTAATAGATAGAGAGTTTGAGATAAAAGCAACAAATATTTGGCAGACCAAATTTGAAATTACTGATAAGACAAGTAATAAGAAAATAGCTCTTATCAAAAATAATATGTGGAACGGAAGGATTCGTTTGTATGTAGAAAATGAAGTATTTCGTTTTAAGCAAAATATATGGGGAAGTGGTACGTGGTGGTGGCAACGTGAAAATGGAACAAAAGAAGAAAAAAACGAAAAACTTATCAAAACATCCATTCTTAATTACTTTACTGGAAAAGGACAGTTTAACTTTGGAAATACGAGAGAAAGTAACCTAAATGCACTTATTTTGGGAGGGATTTTCATAAAGACACTAAATAACGAAGGTTATTCTATGAATTACTAGCTTCGACTCCTGCACCAAAAACTCTTTTGTTTTTCAAAAAGAGATAATTATAGATACATAAAAGTAAATTTTGTTTTAGAATTTTTTTTACGTAAATTTTAAATTAAAACTATGAATATTCAAATTTGTAGTTGATATTTATTTTCACTTGCCGTTATTGATGTTTTAGCGTAGCGACACCAACAACAAAATATATTTCTTCTAATTATTCCTTTTTATCTTTTACAATTATGAAACAAAAAAATGTAGTTATTCTTGGTGGTGGAGAAAGTGGTATAGGTGCAGCTCGTCTTGCAGCTGAAAAAGGGTATAATGTTTTTCTATCTGAGAAAAATAAACTCTCTGATGAAAATAGATATGAATTAGAACATCATAAAATTTTTTATGAAGAAGGAAAGCATACTGAATCAATTGTTTTGGGAGCTGATTTGATTATCAAAAGTCCAGGTATTCCTGAAAGTGCATCGATTATGGAAGCTATTCGGTTAGAACATATAGATGTAATCTCTGAAATTGAGTTTGCTTCTCGTTTTGTTTCTGGAAAAATAATAGCAATCACAGGAACAAATGGCAAAACAACAACTACACTTCTGACCTATCATTTACTCAAAAGTGCAGGTTTGAAAGTGTGTTTGGCTGGAAATATTGGAAAAAGTTTTGCTCGGGAAGCTATTGAGGACAACTATGATTATTACGTTATAGAAGTAAGCAGTTTTCAATTAGATGATATTGATGAATTTCGTCCTCATGTAGCTGTGTTGCTCAACATTACACCTGACCATTTGGATAGATACGATTATCAGATGGAAAACTACGTAAATTCAAAATTTAAAATTAATGAAAATCAGAGTAACAAAGATTTTTTTATTTATAATGAAGAAGATATAGAATCGCTCAAGCATATTCGTTTTCATCGCCTTGCTGGAAGAATGCTTCCTATTAATATCTCTAAGCAAAAAGAATATTTATCCTTACAAAACAAAATCAGAATCTCGGCTACTCCTGCCCAAATGTTAGATATTCCAGTTTCTGATTTACCACTCAAAGGAGCGCATAATTTTCTCAATACAGTGGCTGCAGGAATGGTCGCACAGATTATAGGGCTTTCAGATGAGCAAGTCATAGAAGGCTTAAAATCATTTATCAATGCGCCTCACAGGTTAGAGAAAATAAAAACAATAAAGGGAATTACATTTATAAATGATTCGAAGGCAACGAATATAGACGCTGTTTCTTATGCTCTTGAAAGTTTTGATAAACCTCTAATTTGGATTGTTGGAGGTGTTGATAAAGGGAATGAATACGAAGTTATTGAAGAATCTGTCAAGAAAAATGTACGTGCAATTGTTTGTTTGGGAAAAGACAACAAAAAAATAACTACTTTTTTTAAAGGAAAAGTAAGCGAAATTAGAGAAACAAATAGTATGAAAAAAGCTATCGAAACGGCTTTTAGTTTAGCAGAAAGTGAAGATGTTGTTTTGCTTTCTCCTGCTTGTGCAAGTTTTGATTTATTCAAAAATTATGAAGATAGAGGAGACCAGTTTCGTCGTTATGTGCAAGAATTAGCTCTCAATACTAAAGAAAAACAAGAACCTGAAAAGGTGTAAGTAATGATAAGTTGTTTAAATCATTAGTGATAAATGAATACAAATAACTCATTATCAGCAAATTAAAAATTGAAAAATAATAACTTAGTTTAACTACTATCATAAAAACAAAGAAAAACTATAAAACTTGACTTTTTTAGACAAAAAATAAAAACAACTTTTAACAAAATTTTTCGTTAATTGACGTATCAAGTTTATTTCACAATTTAATCACTTTACTTTTTAATTATGACAACAGAAGATTTTTATAATGATGAAACAGTATCACTTCACGTAAACGATGAGTTTGTAAAAGTACGTCAGCAGGGTTATAGTGTAGAGCTAGGAGATACTATTTCTAAAGGCTGGGATTTTATGAAACCTCATATTGGTTCTCTTATAGGGTTTCTAATCGTTGCTTTTATTATATCTATAATATTTGGTGTTATTCTAACATTTACAGTTTCTCTAGTTCCGTATGTAGGGCAGTATATCAGTCAGATAATTAGTGGAGCATTTAGCTCTGTACTGATGGCAGGGTTTTACTATTACTTTACAAAAGAGTATAAAGATGGATATGCTACATTTTCCGATTTTTTTGAGAGTTTTCAAGATGCAGCTACTTTGATAGTTTCAGGTCTTTTGACGAGTATAATTACTTATGCACCTTTATTTATTGTAGGCTTAGTAATTAGTATATTTGTAGGAGCAGGAAATTATGCCAATATAACAGACCCAAGTGAGATTTTTCAAACAATATTTGCTGGAGGAGTAGGTATTGCCATATTCGTAGGAGGGATTATGTCTGGTCTGATTGCTATTCTATATACGTTTACTATACCTATTATTGCAACAAATAGTAATATGGGAGCTTGGCAAGCAATGGAAATAAGTAGAAAACTTGTTTCGGCTAATTATTTAGGTGTTTTAGGTTTTATTATAATTCTTTTTTTACTCAATGTAGTCGGAGCTATGTGTTGTTTAGTAGGACTATTCATAACAGGACCTCTTACTTATGCTTCTACTTTTATTCTTTATACAAAACTAGTAGAAAAAAATGGCGCAGGAGAGTTTTTCTACGGAGATGAAAAAGCTCCTTTAGATGCTATTTAATTTGCAGTTTTCTAAAAAAAATAATCAAAAAAAGTCTTTCTAATTATATAGTAAGGCTTTTTTTGATTTTACTATTCCTCTATTTATCATTAATATTTATGGAAAATCAAGATAACGAGAATTTTTATACAGAAGATGACCTTCTTCAAAATAAGACAGGACTTACTCCTACTGATGAGTTTGCAAAGATTCGTTCAGAAGGATATAGCGTAGAGTTTTCAGATACACTTAGTTCTTCTTGGGACTTTATGAAACCCTATTTGGGACAGCTTGTTTCTTATACACTTTTTTGTTTTTTTGCTGATTTGACCTTATCTTTTATCATTCCACAAATTGTGAGCTTTATGGGTAACTTGGGTTACTTAGTAGGTACAATAGTTAATTTGACTCTAATTTCTGCCCTCTTAGCTGGTTTCTATTCCTTTTTTGAAAAAGTTTATCAAAAAGATAGATTTTCATTTCAAAATTTATTTGATGGTTTTCAGCATATCAAAGAACTTGCTTTACATCAAATCTTGGTTGTTATGATGGTAGCACTTCCTTTTTTGGGTATGTTTTTTTTAGCTCAAAAAATTGGTATTAATAAAACAGTAGATATTTTTGACATAAATACATACGAAGTGTTCACTATTTTATTTTATTTCATTTTTAGTCTTCCTTCTCTATTGGTTTTTACATTATATATTTTTGCACCTATTTTGATTGTGGTGGCAAGAATGAGTTTTTGGTCTGCTATGGAAGTAAGTCGCAAACTTGTTTTGGGGAATTATATAGGTGTCTTTGGTTTTGTTATAGGGTTTACACTTATAAACAGTATTGGATTACTCTTATTGGGTGTAGGAACATTATTTACAATTCCTCTGACTTTTGCTGCTACTTTTATTCTCTACACAAAGCTCATTGAAAAAAATGGAGGTGGAACTAATTTTGGTGGAGATTTTTATACCAATGAGAACGCTCCTTTAGATGCTATTTAATAAATAGATTATGATAAAATTAAAATCAAAAAATTTCCAAAAGACAAAAGATTTTTTAGACGAAAAATATGAAAAATACAATCATATTGATTTTGTAGAAAATGACCCTATTCAAATCCCTCATCGGTTTACAAAAAAACAAGACATTGAAATTTCGGCACTTTTTGCAGCCGTTTTAGCGTGGGGATTACGAAAGACAATCATCAATAAATGTAATTTGATAATGGAATTGATGGACAATTCGCCACACGATTTTATTCTAAATCATAAAGCTTCAGATTTGAATAATGTAGGTTTTCAAGAGTTTAAACACCGTACTTTTAATTCTACTGATTTCCTTTATTTCTTAGATTTTTTACAGCGATTTTATCAAAAAAATGATTCTTTAGAAGCTCTTTTTTCTTCAAAAAAAACACAAAAAGAAAATATAGCTCATTTTCATAACACTTTTTTTGATATAGATTATGCACCACAAAGAACCAAAAAACATATCAGTACGCCTGAACGAAAATCAGCTTGTAAGCGACTAAATATGTATTTGCGTTGGCTAGTCAGAAAGGACGATAAGGGCGTAGATTTTGGTATTTGGGGAAATATTTCTCCTTCCATTCTGATTTGTCCATTAGATATTCACGTAGAAAGGGAAAGTAAAAAGCTAGGGCTACTAGAAAGAAATATTTCAGATTGGAAAGCAGCCGAAGAACTTACCCAAAACTTGAGATTATTTGATGCGAACGATCCTGTAAAATATGATTTTGCACTTTTTGGTTTAGGAGTAGAGAACAAACGTAAATAAAATATAGAAAATAAAAAACTCTAACAGAATAATATTTCTATTAGAGTTCTTATAAAGAATGGTTATGTTTATTAGTTATTCAAAATGAAATAATAATGATATTTTATGTGTAGTCATTCTATCAATATTTTTGAAATAAACACTCTGATTACGCAGATTCATATTTGCAATTCCGTGTGTGAAACGAATTTCGGGAGCAAATTTGAAAAAACTAAAATAGTGATCCCAACCCAAACCATAAGTAACCTCTAAGTTATAATCTTCCATTCCGAAGGCTTCCTTATTATCACGCTGCTTTCTCCCACCTACTTTTATACTAGGTACAATACCACCAACCATATAAAGGCGATTATTATTTCTTCGTATAGATTTATATTTTAATAAAATAGGAAAATCAAAAAATACACTTTCAACAGGAACTTTTGTATCTACATATTTTCCAGTAGCACGTTCTAGTTGTTTGTGAGTAACGCTATATTCATACAAACCTACTGTTGGCGTAAAGCGAAAGTTCCATTGTTCGGCTAGAGGAAGGTCTATAATCATTCCAACAGCAAAATTACTCATACTACGTTGAGGCAATAGAGCAATAGTGGTATCTGTATTGTCAGCAAAATAATTAGAATAATCTATTCGCATCGTAGCATAATGCATTCCTAATATAAAACCATAATGCAAAGGTTTTGAATCATAATCAGGAATATTAAGACTTTTATCTTTTCGTTTTCTTTCTTGATTAACAGGCTTTTTCTTATTTACGTCTTGAGCCAATGCAGAAGAAAAGTTTCCAAAGCATAAAAATAACATTAAAAACAAAACTGCAAAAGAAGCAGAACTAAAGAGTCTAAATGAGTGTTTTTTTTGTTCGATTTTCATAGAATATTTTTTGTCATTGATAAGAAACAATAGCAAATTAATTACAATTATTTCTTTCCATAATAAATTGAGCTTATTCCAAAAGTAAGGGCTTCATCTCGTGTAAAAACAAAACCTACTTTTTCCATTATTTTAAGAAAGTCTTCTCCATAAGGAAATGCAGCCACAGATTCAGGTAAATAAGTATAAGCTGATGTATCTTTCGAAATTGTTTTTCCAATTCTTGGAAGTACCTGTGCTGAATAAAATGAGTAGAATTGTTTTATAGGAAATGCTTCTGGTTGTGAAAATTCTAGTACAACAAGCGAACCACCTTTTTTCAAAACTCGGTAAATATCGGCTAATCCTTTCTCTAAGTTTTCGAAGTTACGTACTCCAAAAGAAACGGTAACAGCATCAAAAGTATTGTCCTCAAAAGGTAGTTTTTCAGAATCTCCAATCTTCAAATCAATAGTATCTTGTAGCCCTAATTTTTCTATTTTCTCTCTTCCAAAAGAAAGCATTCCTGTCGAAATATCTACGCCAACAATCTTTTTTGGTTTGAGTTTTTTGTAGGCTTCAATAGCAAAATCTCCTGTTCCTGTTGCTACATCAAGCATAAGCTGAGGGCGTTCAGATTTGAGATACGAAATCGCTTTTTTTCTCCAAATAATATCAATTCCACCACTCAAAATTCGGTTGAGTAAGTCGTAGTTATTCGATATATTATCGAACATTTGTGCTACTTGGTCTTTTTTAGAAGCTGTTTGGTCTTTATAAGGAATAACTGTCATAATCTTTGTGCTATATTTGTTAAAGAGTTTGCAAAAATAAATAAAAAATAGAACGTAAGCCTAATTTATTCAAAAACTAATAGTAATTTGTAGTATCAATAAGCTATCAGCTTTATAAACTTCATAAAAATAATCCATTCTACTAATAAAGTGTTTTTTATTTCTACCAAAGGTCAGTTTTATTCTTCCTCTATTTCACAATTTGTGAAAGGCTTTTGTTTGTGCATTCTACTTTGTATTTCTCTTTTAGCTTCTACTGCCAACTCTTTTGCTCAATCTTTTCTTTCTGCTTCCAAAAAAATAACACAATATAGTCAAAGCACTTGGCAAAAAAGAAATGGGCTTCCTCAAAATAGTATTACCTCAATTACACAATCTGATGACGGTTACCTGTGGATAGGAACGCATAATGGACTTGTAAAATTTGATGGAAGAGAGTTCAAAATTCTTTCTGCACCTACGGACTCAAAAAATAATATAAATGAAGGAATTCCAGATAACTTTGTTTCGGTAGTGAAGAGTACACAACAAGATGGTCTTTGGATTGGAACAAATGGAGAAGGACTTTCTAATTATAATTTTCTTACTTTCAAGAATTTTGATACACAGAAAGACCTTGTAAATAATACTATTCTTTGTTTGGAAGAGTGGGAGGAAAGTATTTGGATAGGAACGCCAAAAGGACTTAGTCGTTATCGTAGAAATGTATTTAGAAACTATACTAAAAAAGATGGTCTTCTAAATATAAAAATAAATACACTTTTAAAGGATACCAAAAACGGACAAAATGCACTATGGATTGGAACAGATGAAGGACTGGCAAAGTTTAATTTGGATTCTGGAAAAATCATTCCTGTTTCTCTTCCTCTGCCTGATTTGCAGATACTGACTTTAGAAAGTGATGATAAAAATAACCTATACATAGGAACAGCAAACGGACTTTTGTATTGGAATATTGAAACAAATGAGCTGTATAATTTTAATGATAAAAATCAACTTGTACAGAATGCAACAATAAACACGCTGTTTATTGATAAATTAGGTTCGCTTTGGATAGGAACAAATAGCAAAGGACTTTTGCGTTATGTACCAAACTTAGAAACTTTTGAAGCCTTGACTACAAAAGAAGGATTAGCCAGTAATAGCATAACAGCACTTTTTGAGGACAAAGAAGGTAGTTTGTGGGTAGGAATGAATAGAGGAGGACTTTTACGATTGAATGATAGCAAATTTACACCCTATTCCACTTTAGAAGGACTTTCTGATAACCTCACGAATTGTGTTTTTACGTATTCTGATGAAGAAAATAAAACTCAATCTCAATCTCAAATATGGATAGGAACACAAAGTGATGGAATTTCTATCTTAAATCAAGATGATACTTTTTCTTATCTGACAATCAAAAATGGATTACCTCATAATCACGTCAGAAGCATTACAGCTACAAAAAACGAATCAAATCAATCTCTTTTTTGGGTAGGAACATACGGAGGGGGAATAGCAAAATATAATGCAGAAACAAAACAAACGATAACTTTTGATACAAAAAACGGCTTAGTAGGAAATTTTGTTAGGGCTATCAGAGTTAGTCAAAAACAGCCAAAAATACTCTTAATTGCCACAACAGAAGGACTAAGTATTTTTGATGAGAACAAAACAGGGGTAAATAAATTTACAAACTACACTATTTCAAACGGTTTGGCTTCTGATAATATAACTTGTGTTTTGGAAGCTCAAAATGGACAAATTTTTCTAGGAACAGAAGACAATGGAATACTATTAATAGATAATCCTTATTCAGAAGACACTACTCCACCTTCATTTTTTTCATTCACTACGCAAGATGGATTAGCCGATAACTTAGTTTTGAGCCTGTATGAAGACCCTTTAGATAATACGATTTATGTAGGGACAAAAAATGGAATTTCTACTTATGATAATGGAAAAATAACTACTCCAACATCAACAAGTCATTGGTCTAGTGATGCTATTCACTCTATCCTAAAAGTAAGTTCGACGTGGTGGTTTACAAGTAACGATGGTGTTTGGACAGTTTCGAACGATAATTTTAGAAATTGGATGACAGAAAAAACCGATAGTTTAAATATTACTTCTTACGATGAAAATGATGGATTGCGAAGTAGCGATTGTGCTTCTCTTTCTTCTCCGAGCATTACGACTGATAAAAATGGAAATATTTGGATTCCGACAGCTCAAGGAGTTTCTTCTTTTAATTATACCACTTTACATAGCCTTTTGCCCAAGCCTAATGTAATCGTAGAAAGCGTTTTTGATGAAAATGGAAACAACTGGATAGCAAGAGAAACCAATAAAAACGGAAGAGTTGTTTTTCCTTCGGATTTCAATAGCTTAGAAATTCATTTTGATGCCCTTACTTTTATTTCTCCTCAAAAAACGATGTATAAATACAAATTGGAGGGATATGATAAAGAATGGCGATTCACAGATAAAAGAACTGTTTTTTATGGCGATTTACCTCCTAATAAGTATATTTTTCAAGTAAAGGCAGCCAATAGTGATGGCGTTTGGAATGAAGAAGGAACAAGTTTTTCATTCAAGATAAAACCAAAAATAACACAAATAATTTGGTTTTGGTTAGCAATTTTGGGGTTAGTATTTGTTATTGCTTATTTGATTTATAAATGGCGAACAGGAATCATTGAGAACCAACGTAAAAAACTAGAAGAGCTTGTAGAAAGCCGTACGGAAGCATTATTAATCCAAACCACAGAAACACAAAATCAAGCCTCAGAATTGGCAGTTATTGACAAAATTGTTGCAAGTGTAAATCAGCAAGTTACCTTCAAAAATGTTCTGACAACACTTTTAGAACAAGCTCTGACACTTGTAAAAGATACAGAAAAAGGATATTTTTTATATTATCAAGAAGATTATTTTCATGTTGCTGTTCCGAAAGGCTATACACATCGTTTGCCTGAAAAACTATCTTTTGATAAAGTAATTAATTATTTCAAATGGGGTGTTCCATTAGCTCGGTACTTTTATAAGGTTTATCCAACAGAGAGAGAATATTTACTTGCGCCTTATACGCCTCGTTTTTCGCTCGTTATTCCAATTTTGATAGGAAATTTTCCAGAAGCAATTTTGGTTTTTGATTTTGAAAAAGAGCGTTCATTTTCTCTTACAGAATCTCGCCAGTTACAACGTTTTACCGAACATGCTGTTTCTTCGTTCTTGAAAGCGAGAGCATATAGAGAAGTTCAGTTACAAAAAGAAGCACTACAAGATACTGTCGGACATCTTTCGGATAGTATTCAGTATGCCTTCCGTATTCAACAAGCTATTTTAAAAAATCCTGTTGAAATAAAATCTCATTTTGAAGATGCTTTTGTTTTTTATCGTCCTCGTGATGTTGTGAGTGGAGATTTTTATTGGTTTTATGAAAATAAAGATACAGGTGTTCTTACTTTTGCAGTTATTGATTGCACTGGACATGGTGTTCCAGGAGCGTTTATGACGGTTATGACAAATTCTATTCTGAATCAAATAATTAGAGAAAGTCATGTAGAAGACCCTGCCGAAATACTGACACTTTTAGATAAAAAATTAGAAGAGACATTTTCAAATGATTCGAAGCGAAAAGATGGAATGGATATAGGAATTTTTAGTGTCGATAAGGCCAAGAAAACTCTTAATTATGCTGCTGCAAAACTAGACTTATGTTTTATTAGAGATAATGAAATTCATCAAATCAAGGCTACTCGTTACCCAATTGGAAATATGGGGACAAAGAGAGTACAAGAAAAAAACTTCAAAACTCATTCCATTGACTATCAAAAAAAGGATGTTTTTTATCTGTATTCAGATGGTTTTCCAGACCAGTTTGGAGGGGAAGAAAATCGTAAGTTTATGAGTCGTCGTTTTAGAGAGTTTTTATTAGAATATCATTATTTGTCAGGTTCAGAACAAGAAGAAAAACTAGCAGTAGCTTTAGAAATGTGGCGTGGAGACCTCAAACAAACAGATGATATTTTGGTAGTTGGTGTGCAAGTGGAATGAATTTTTAGTTAAAAAAACAATTACTATATCAATACAGGTCAGTCTTGTTAGAGCAGACTGAAAGTAGCTTTTTTAGTATATAAAGAAGTGTTTTAGGCTGTTCTTAATGACAAGTTCACATCAAGTAAATATAAAATCAACACAAATTGATTCTCAAATCCTATGTATTTTTCATTTTTTTAAGTAGATTAGTGAAAGAAATAATTTCACTCTAACTCTTACTAAATTTTTATGAAAAATCGTCGTTTATCCAAACCTATCGAAAAAATGCTGCCTCATTATGATGTAGTTGTGATTGGTTCTGGTTATGGAGGTTCAATTACAGCCTCTCGCCTTTCTCGTGCAGGAAAAAAAGTGTGTTTATTAGAACGAGGAAAAGAATATCTGACAGGAGAGTTTCCAGATACACAAACAGAAGCTGCTGCCAACATGCAGTTTAATCTAAATAATAAAAGAACGGGTTCTGAATCTGCTCTCTATGATTTTTGGATAGATGATGATATAAATATTTTTAAAGGTTGTGGCTTAGGTGGTACTTCGCTTGTCAATGCAAACGTTTCTATTCGCCCAGAAAAATGGGTGCTAAAAGAAAAAGTCTTTCCCAAAATTTTGCAAGAGGAGTCTGAAAACCCTGAAAGTGATTTAGAAGAAGGGTATCGTTTAGCCTATCAAATGTTAAAGCCAAACCCTTACCCTGAAAATTTTCCCAAACTAGCTAAATTAGAAGCTCATCGAAAGTCTGCAAAGGCAATGAATAAGCCTTTTTATAAAACAGATATAAATGTCAATTTTGATATTGATGGAGAAAATCATGTAGGAGTAGAACAAAAACCTTGTAATTTGTGTGGAGATTGCGTTTCGGGTTGTAATGTAGGCGCAAAAAACACAACCATGATGAACTATTTGCCTGATGCTGTTAATTTTGGTGCAGATATTTTTGTCGAATGTTCGGTTTCTCATTTAGAAAAAAGTGGAACACAGTGGATTGTTCATTTTGAGCTGTTGGGAGCGCAACGTCATAAGTTTGATGCACCAGAAATGTATGTAACGGCAGATACTGTAGTTTTGTCAGCAGGAACATTGGGTTCTACTGAAATTATGCTTCGTTCCAAAGATAAAGGTTTGACAGTTTCTAACAAACTAGGTTTTCATTTTTCTGGAAATGGCGATGTTTTAGGTTTTGGATATAATACCGAACATAAAATAAATGGTGTAGGAAGAGGACAGCATTTGGATAAAGAAAACCCTGTTGGTCCTTGTATTACTTCTGTGATTGACCTTAGAAAAACAGAATATAAAGAAGAGGGAATGATTTTGGAAGAAGGTTCTACTCCTTCGCCAATGGCAAAGTTTTTTCCTGAATTTATGGCTACTATGGCTCTCATGGCAGGAAAAGATGAAAGCAAAGACGGTTTTGTAAGTGAAATAAAAGAGAAGAAAAGAGAATTAGAAAGTGTTGTTAGAGGACCTTATAAAGGAGCAATTCAGAATACACAAGTATATTTGATAATGACACACGATAAAAGTGCTGGTGTATTATCTTTAAAAGATAATCGTTTACAGATTGCATGGAAAGGTGTAGGACACGAAGAAATATTCAAAAAAGCCAGTGACCGTATAGGAGAAGCCACAAAAGCACTCAAAGGAACGAGTGTTCCAAACCCAACATGGACAAAATTATTTAATCAAGACCTCGTAACTGTTCACCCATTGGGAGGCTGTATTATGGGAGAAGATACTCGTGAAGGTGTGGTAAACCACAAAGGACAAGTATATTGTACAAAAGCAGGAGAAGATGAGGTATATGAAAATCTTTATATCGCTGATGGTTCGATTGTCCCTCGTTCGTTGGGAGCAAATCCACTCCTTACTATTTCAGCACTTTCAGAACGAATTTGTAAGATTATGGCAAGAGATAAAGGTTGGGAAATTAATTATGATTTGCCTTCAAAACCATCTATCCTAAGAGAACAAGAAAAAATGCCTATTGGAATTCAGTTTACTGAAACTATGAAAGGATTCATTAATCATAAAATAGCCGAAGAACCAAAATGCGAAACACCAAAACAGTTTGAGAGAGAATATGATTTAGGAAAATCCAAAAATCAAGAATTTAAAATTACTCTGACTGTAATTTGTGAAGATTTGAAAAAAATGTTAGATGAAAAAGAGCATCTCTCAAGAATGGTTGGAACAGTAGAAGCTCCTTCACTTTCGGCAGACCCGCTTTTGATTACAGAAGGAAGTTTTCAGCTTTTTATAGATTATGAAGGCGAAATGGAAACCAAACGAATGGTTTATAAAGCCAAATTATTTAATCCTAATGGAGAAAGCTATAATTTTGAAGGCTACAAAACCATACGAGGAGATAAAGGATTCGATGCTTGGAGCGATACAACAACACTTTACACCACCATTTATGCTGATACGGAAAGCGTAAAAAAAGAGTTATTAGACAAAGACGAAAAGTATATCAAATCGCAAGGAATTATTCACGTTCATTTGGCTGATTTTATTAAGCAAATGACAACCATGAAAGCTCTTCATGCAGACACGACAACCGAAAAACTAAAAGCTCTTTATAGTTTTGGGAAGTATTTTGCAGGAAATCTCTACGATACCTATGGAGGAGTTTTGGCTAAAGATTCATTATTCAATCCTAGTGCGCCACCACGAAAAAAACGTCCTTTACGTGCGCCAGAACCACAAATTTATCCAGTCAAGACTTCTGATGGTGTCGAACTTCTTCTTACTCGTTATGACGGAAGAGATAGAGAAGACTTAGAAAATGGCATAAATAAAGGTTCGGTTATGTTAGCTCACGGTTTTAGCGTTTCAGGGCTTATCTTCGAAATTGATACGCCAGATACAAATTTGGTAGAATATCTTTGCGCCCATGGTTATGATGTTTGGGTAATGGAATACCGTACAAGTATTGCACTGCCGTCTGCAAAAGACCAATGCACGGCTGACGATATTGCTATGAAAGACTTTCCTGCCTGTGTAGATAAAATTTTGAAAATTACAGGAGAAAAAGATATTCAACTCTTTACGCATTGTGTGGGTGCAATTACTGGCGTTATGGCAATGTTGGGAGGTTTGAAAGGTGTTCGTTCGATGGTTTGTTTTCAAGTAGCTACCGATATTATTGGAGGTGAACAAATCAAACTCAAAGCTGCTGCACACGTTCCGACACTTCTCAAAAAATTTGGTATCGAAACGATGACTGCTTATACAGATGTAAATTCAAGTTGGTTGGATAAAGCTTTAAATACTGCTGTAAAAGCCTATTCTGCTGTTTTGGGTTCGGATACAAATGATTCAATTGCCAACCGAGTTACATTTATGTTTTCTACTTTGTATGAAAAAGAAAATATTGATGAGAAAACATTTGATTCTTTTCATGAGATGTTTGGAGTAACTAATCTCACTACTTACGAACAACTTACGCTTATGTCAAGAGAAAAGGAACTTCGTAATGCTGACGGAGAAGATATTTATTTGCCTCACGCAAAAGAGCGTTTGAATATTCCGATGTGTTTTGTTCACGGAGAAAAGAATGAAGTCTTTGTTCCTGAAGCTACCGAAAGAACTTATAATCGTCTGAAAAAACTCAATCCAGAGCAGCATTATGAACGCCACGTAATAGAAGGCTACGGACACCAAGATTGTGTTATCGGAAAAAATGCTGACAGAGATGTTTGGCATCATGTAGTAGCATTTTTGGATAAGAATAAGTAATATTTCATAACTGTGAAATCAATTCCTATATGGTGAAGTTGATTTCAATCAAAAAATGTTCACTTTTCTATAATAACAGGTTTTTGAAACCATATTATAAAAAGTGAACATTTTTATTTTAGTATAATAGCAGTAAATATACTTTAGAACCTACTACAATTATTTGCTTTTCTTTCCTTTTTTAGCTCTAACTAAATTCATTTCATCAATAAGACGAGAAGCACCAGCTAGTTTGTCAATACAGAAAAGAACATAACGAATATCAACATTGATACAACGTTTGTACTGCTCATCAAAAACCAAATCGCCTGTCATGGCTTCCCAGTTTCCATCAAAAGCAAGACCGATAAGTTCTCCGTCGCCGTTTATTACAGGACTTCCAGAGTTTCCTCCAGTAATATCATTATTTGTAATAAAGCCAACATGAAGCGTTCCGTCTTTGTCTGCATATTTTCCATACTCTTTAGACATTTGCATTTCTAAAAGAGCTTTAGGAGCATCAAATTCATCATCATTAGGAATATATTTTTCGGCAACTCCTTCTAAAGTAGTAAAATACTGATATTTTACGCCATCTTTTGGAGAATAATCTTTTACATTTCCATAAGACAGACGAAGCGAAGAGTTTGCATCAGGGTAATATGTTTTGTTTTTATTTTTTACCAAAAGTCCTGCTACATAATCTTTCATAGCTAAAGAAACTTCTTCGTTTGCTACTGCTATTTGTGGTGCTATTGTTCTATATGTTGCTATTACAGAAGTGATAAGTTTCATAACTGGATCATTACTTAATACTTCTCCATTTGGGTTTTCTAAAAACTTCATTGTTTTTTCTTCACTTGCAAAAATAGAGTTTTCAAAAAGATATTTAGCGTATTTGTCAAAATTTCCATTATGTTCATTAGCAATTTCAGCAAATATTTCTGGATGATATTTCTTGTCAATATCTGAATAAAACATTCCTAATAAAGCTCCAGTAACATTTTCATCTACTGTTGCCCTGTATTCCTCAAAGTGTTCTTTAGTAGATGTTTTTAATTTTTCAAGCATTCCATCTAATATCTTTTTGGTTTCGTCATTTACATCCATTTCAAGAGACATATTTAACTGTCTGAAACCAGCTCCAAAACTTACAATCTCACTTCCAAAAAATGCTTCTTGCCAATATGCAGACCAAAGTGCATAATCTACCGAGTTACTGTATGCTTTATCCAAACGAGAAAGAGCCGTACTATATGACTCATTACCAGAAGCATCTGCCCACGTTTGATATTCTTTTTCTTGCATACGTTTTTTATCTATAGTTTTGAGGCGTTTTAGTCCTGCATTCTGTCCAATAAAATACTTGTAATAATTACTGATAGAAGCATATTTTGAAGCATAAGCAATACGTGTAGCTGCATCTACGTCCATTTTTTCTTTCATAAGAGAAAGTCTTTTTTCACGCAATTTTATACGAGCAGGATTTGTAACAGCATAATCTACATCAAGACCATACGAAGTTTTGAAACGTTGCGTACTTCCAGGGAAACCAAAAACCATAGCAAAATCGCCTTGTTCTACACCTTTCATAGAAACAGGTAAAGAATGTTTTGGCTCTAAAGGAACGTTTTCAGTAGAATATTCAGCAGGTTTTCCATCTTTACCAGCATAAACACGAAGCAATGAAAAATCGCCTGTATGACGTGGCCACATCCAGTTATCAGTATCGCCACCAAACTTTCCAATTGATGATGGAGGTGCGCCTACCAAACGAACATCTAGAAATACTTCTGATACGAAAAGATAATACTCATTTCCGTAGAAAAAGTCTTTAATATATCCTTTGTAATGTGTGTCTTTTGTGTGTTCTGCAATAATTTCAGCTTTGATTTCTTCTAGTTTTGCAGCTTGTTCTTCAAGATTAAGCCCGTCAAGAGCTTTTTTGACACGCTCTGTTACGTCTTCCATTTTTACCAAGACAGAAGCTGTAATTCCAGGGTTTGGAAGTTCTTCTGCCATACTTTTTGCCCAAAATCCATCTGTTAGATAATCATTATCAACTGTACTATGATTCTGAATCATATCAAAGGCACAGTGATGGTTGGTAAGTAAAAGTCCTTTCGATGAAATCGCCTCTGAAGTACAGAAATTCCAAGACGGGTCGCCATAGCCTAAGCCAAAAATGGCATCTTTTAGACTTGAATTATTAACACTATAAATCTCTTCGGCTGTCAGTTTTAGTCCGTTTGCTTTCATATCAGCTTCATTTAAGCGTTTGACAAGCATAGGCAACCACATACCTTCATCGGCACGTGTATGACCTGTAAGCATAACAAATGCTAAGATGAATGCAGAGATTTTGAGACTAATTTTAAAATTAGGTTTGTACATTATGTGTGTTTAATTTTTAAGATAAGGGAATAAATACAAATTATATAGTTAATTTTTTACTAAATATATAAGGAATCAGTAGTTTTGTTAAAATGATAGCCTACAAATGTAAAAAAAAAATGCTAGTATTTTTAGCAGACGTTAAACAAAACTATATTTTTTGAGAAATAAGGTGTTTTTTTTATGAAAAATGATAATTTAAACCGAACGCATTGCTTCCACAGGGTCTAATTTTGCAGCCAAAATAGCAGGAATAATTCCAGCAACAACACCAATAATAGTGGCAACACTTACTCCCAAAATCATGTTTTTGACAGAAAGTGAAATCACAAATGTATCACTAGAAAAGAAAGAAAGAAAGGATACCAAAACAAGCCCTGCGACTCCTCCAATAATACACAATAAAATAGCTTCAAGTAAAAATTGCCACAAAATAAATCCTTTTTTTGCTCCTAATGCCTTCTGAACACCAATCAGAGAAGTACGTTCTTTTACAGAGACAAACATAATATTTGCTATTCCAAAACCTCCTACCAAAATTGAAAAGAAACCAATTGCCCACCCTGCGAGTGTAAGAACTCCAATTACGCCGTCTAAGAAAACAGCAAATTGTTCTGGTCTGTTCAAAGCAAAGTTTTCTTCTTGTTTGGGGCGTAATCCTCGTTTTATTCGCAAAAGCCCTGTAATTTCTCCTTCTACATTTTGTAAATCTTTATCATTATCAAACCCTTTTATAGAGATAGAAGGTTTTATGCCTGTTTTACCTTCAGGAATCATTTTAGTAAGTGTATAATAGGGCATGATTGTAATATTATCATTACTGGGAGCATCTAAAAGGTTATCTCCTTGTTTTTTCAAAATACCTATTATTCTAAATTTCCGTCCTTTTAATTTGATTATTTTATCAATGGCACTTTCTACATTTTCATTACCGAATAAATCTTTAGCAACTGTATTTCCCAAAATGACCACTTCAACAGCCCTATCTACTTCAATTTGAGTAAAATAACGTCCGTATTCAATTGGAATATCACTTACAATATTGTGTTGAAATGTAATTCCTTGCACTACTAATCCAGAAAGACTGTTTTTTTTGTATTTGGCAGTAAATCCAGAGCGTATAGCAAAAACAGAAACAGCTTGTGCTTCCGTAAGATTCTTTTCTAAGAAACGAAACTCTTCCATACTTGGGTCTGGACGATTTATATATTTCCACCACGGATAATTTTTTTGAAAAATCCAAGGCATTTTTTGTACGTAAATCACATCTTCGCCCAAAAAAGACAAACTTCCCTTAATTCCTTTTTCCAACGCATCGACAAAAGTAAGAACACCAATGATGGCAAAAATACCAATAGTTACGCCTAAAAGAGAAAGTAGAGTTCGTAATAAATTACTTTTTAATGCTCCCAATGCCATTGAAAGACTTTCTAACCACAAAGAAAAATTCATACGTTCGTTATTTTTTATTCTTCATACCTTAAAGACACAGTATATTTTAGTGCTTTAAAGGGTAGAGTACATTTACTGTATGAGTAGATATTAATGTGGCAATATTACAATTTTGGAAAGAAAAAGGTTTGGAGAAATGGAAATCAATTTCTAACTAGACTTCTGTAACTTCCTTTTGAGCATAATTCTTCTAATCGTATCCAAATCTCCTCTAGGAATAGCTTTTATGAGTTCTCTTGTGTAAGTTCGTTTGGGTTTGTCATAAATATCTTCCGAAAAACCTGTTTCGACAATTTGTCCGTCTTTCATTACCAAAATACGGTCAGCAATAAACTTTACGACAGCTAAATCGTGAGAAATGAAAATATAGGTAAGGTTAAATTTGGCTTTCAGTTCATTCAAAAGATTCAAAACTTGAGCCTGTACTGAAACATCTAACGCAGAAACAGATTCATCACAAATTATAAATTTAGGCTGCAAAGCAAGTGCACGAGCAATACAGATACGCTGACGTTGTCCTCCAGAAAATTCATGAGGGTAACGATTAAAATGATACGAGTTGAGGTTTACTGTTTCCAAAAGCTCTACTACATAAGCTCTTCTTTCCTTATCATTGTTCATTATGGAATGAATTCGCATGGGTTCCATGATAATTTCTCCTATCGTCATTCTAGGATTTAGTGAACCATAAGGGTCTTGAAAAACGATTTGCATATCTTTTCGGATAGCACGCATTTCTTTCTGATTCAAATCTAATATATTTTTACCTTCAAAAATTACTTCTCCAGATGTAGGCTCTACCAATCTCAAGAGACTTCTTCCTAAAGTAGATTTTCCACAACCCGATTCTCCTACCAGTCCCAGTATTTCACCAGGATAGACATCAAAAGAAACATCATTTACTGCTCTTACAGTTTCTTTTTTATTTGAAAAGAATCCTTTTGTTTTTATAAATTCTTTTGTCAAGTTTTTGATTTGTAGTAAAGGAGTTTGTTGTACTAATTTCTCGTGGTGTTTTCTTAACTCTGCTTCGCTCTGAAAGTTGAGCATTAGAGCTTGACCGACTGACTGAAACTTGGCTTCTGTAATTTCTGAAATCTGTCCGTGTTCGTCAGTTGCCATAAAATCAGAAACGACAGGCAGAACACGCAATTTCAAATCTAAACGAGGGCGACACGCCAAAAGACCTTTTGTATAAGGATGTTGAGGGTTAGAAAAAATATCCCAAACTGCGCCTTCTTCTACTATTTTTCCTTGATACATAACGATAATTCGGTCAGCAAACTCTGCGACAACTCCCAAATCGTGTGTAATGAAGACAACAGACATGTCTTCTGTTTCTCTCAGTTCTCTCAAAATCTCCAAAATTGCAGCCTGTACGGTTACATCAAGTGCTGTGGTAGGTTCGTCTGCAATAAGTAAAAGTGGATTACAAGCAAGTGCCATCGCTATCATAACACGCTGCTTTTGTCCTCCCGAAATTTCATGAGGGTAAGCATTATAAATACGCTCTGGATTACTAAGATGAACTTTTTCAAAAAGCTGAATCACTCGCTGCTTTGCTTCTTTTATAGTAATTTCTTCATGTCTTAAAATAGATTCCAAAACTTGATTTCCACACGTAAAAACAGGATTTAGAGAAGTCATAGGTTCTTGAAAAATCATTGAAATTTCTCCTCCTCTAAGGTATCTTAACTTATCAAAAGGTAGTTTTAATAGGTTTACTTCTCCATATTCTCTTGAGTTAAATAAAATTTCTCCTTCTGTATTACAATAAGGCGCATCAGGTAAAAGACGCATCATAGAAAGCGAAGTAACTGTTTTTCCAGACCCTGATTCTCCTACAATACCAACTGTTTCTCCTTTTTTGAGTTTGAGATTTACATTCTGTACAGCCTTATGATTTCCATTTTCTCCTTTGAAGATAACAGATAGATTATTTATTTCAATTAAATTTGGATTATTAGGCATGAATAAAGTTAGAATTTAGATATTGGAAGTGAGAAGTTTTGTTCATTTCGTTATTGGTGTCGCTATGCTAAAACACCAACAACGGCAAGGATTTTTTTAACTCTAGCTTCTAAAGTCATTTATTTTTACCTAAAAATAGCCATTCTTTATAAGAAATGAAAATACTTTAAAGTTGAAACAGAATTATTTTTTAGAAGCGAAACATTTCTACGTAGAATTGGTGTTTTAGCGCAGTGACACCAACAAAAATCAATCACTTACCAATTATTTATAACTTATGTTTAATTTGGATTCCAATAATATCCTTCTGAAAAAACTTCAAACCCCTTTGGTTCGCCTAGTCGTTCCCACGCTCTATCATTCAGAAAAAGATAACCAAAAGAAGCATTCTGCAAAATAATTTCTTCAATTGCCATTTGAGAAAAAGCATCAATAGCATCAACTCCAAAAGCTGCTGCTGTATAAGAAGGTGCAACTGAAAGCAGAGAAAAAATTTCTGAAACGGCTTCTTCTAAGAATTTGGGATTTACAGTAGCAGAAAGAGAGTTTTTTTGAGCATATTCTAGTTCCTCTTCACTATCAAACGCAAAAAGCCCTTCAAAAGAAACACAAGCTATCCAATATCCATCTCCTCTACGTACTGGATTTGCTTCACTCGCTACCCGTGTTCCATTAGATAAAACAGGAATATTTTCTCTAAAGTAAGTACAAAACTCTTGAACTGACTCATAACCATTGCATTCTGCAACCAAATTGTAATATTTCATTTTATTTTTATCAAATTAAATTTCTAAAACTCTACAATAAAAAAAGAATTTTGTTGTTTTAATTATTTACTGATGTTACGCACTCAAAAGTCAAAAAACAAAACCCATAACTTTAGTTATGGGAAAACAAAATGTGCTGTTTTCTACTCTTATCTACCTGTTTTACCACAATTAAAACCGTGGGTTTCGTTTATTTATAAAAGCAGTTTGTAGAAGTTTTGTTCTTACGTAAGTAAATGAGTAGAATTAAATATAACTAAAAATACTGTAACTTATTGGTAAATGATTTATATGATTTTTAAGATAAAATGAAGATAAATGCAATTTCAAATATAACTTATTATTTTATTATATGATTTTGTATTATCCTGTAATTATCATAGTAATCATAAAAATCACTCGCTAATCAGTCATTACTTATATTTAATTTTGTCCAGTTACTTAACATCAATTATTTATTCTTATTTTCAAAACTAACTTTACTTTATCATGAATTTTTTATCAAAAAAGATACTTTTTTTTACACTTTGTCTCTTCTTATACTGTGCTAGTTTTTCTGTTTCTTTTGCTCAAGATGCAAACCAACTTCTACAAGAAGGAGTTGCTCTTCATGATGCAGGAAAGTATGAAAAAGCATTAGAGAAATACGAAGAAGCACTCAAATTAATTCCTAAGTCTCCAGTTGTTTATTATGAAATGGCACTCACTTATTTTCATAAAAAAGACTATAAAATGTGTGTCAAATATAGTGATAAAGTTATTAAATCAAAATCTCAAAGCACTGTTCCTGCTTACATAATAAAAGGTTCGTCGTTGGATATGATGGGAAAAACAGATAAATCTATCAAGTTTTTTGAGAAGGTAATCAAAGAGAATCCTAAAAATTACTTATTGCATTATAATTTAGCTCTCAATTATTATAAGGTTGGAAAACCAGAAAAATCAGAAGAAAATCTTATTAAAGCTATTGGAGCAAATCCAGAACATTCAAGTAGTCATTTGTTGCTTGGTTTTATAGAATATGATAAAGGAAGGAAAATTCCAAGTATGATGGCACTTAATTATTTTTTGCTTTTAGAGCCTACTTCGGCAAGGTCAGAAAGAGCAATTGATATTTTGAAAAAGCAGCTTTTAGCTAATATAAAAAAAGGAGAAAACAATGAAATTACGATTAGTATCGGTGGAAAAGATGATGAATTTGCAGCTATTGAGATGGTTATGTCTTTGGCACAAGCTTCTAGTTTTATGAAGCCAAGTAAAGAAGAGATAGAAGAAATAGTAAAAGAAGAAATGGAAAATAATGACACTACCACAACTGAAAAAGAAATTATTATAGAAAATACCCCCAAAACAGAAGAAGAAATTTTCAAAGACAATACACAAACATTTTTCAGCTTTTTAGATGCAAAAGATAAAAAACAGAATATTTGGTGGACACTCTACGCTCCTTTATTAAATCAGATTGGAGAAAGCGAACATATTGATACTTTCTGTTATTGGATTAGTCAGGTTTCGAATGAAAAAGCAGCTAAATGGGTAGAAGAAAATCCTGAAAAAATAATGGAATTTAAGAAGTGGTTGGCTAGAGGTTAAGTTATGCAAAGTCTAATCATAAAAAATAATTGGATAAACGTTATCACGGTTGTTTTTGTATGTCAGTCTTCCAGCCTGACTAAGATAAATAAATACTGTTTTTTATGTTCAGACAAGATGTCTGAACTACCTGTAACAAACTGTGATAACTTTTAATATAAAAGCCTACTAAGTAATCGAACAGATTTAATTACAAGTTAATAGTGAAGTTTGGTTTTAAAACAAACCCCATAACTTTAGTTATGGGATAGCAGGAAGTCTGTTTTATTCCTATTTTACATGTCTTCCCACGATTTTAATCGTGGATTTCGTTATATTTAATTTTGTTCAATTACTTAATCAAATAAATTACAGTGTTTTCAACTTTGACAGTCTTTTTAGAAGGCTGTCAATAGTTTGAAGAAAACATAACCAAACGTATGCCTACCTTCTATCCACCTCAAAAAATCAAGATTTCTCAAAATCAAAAAAGTATTTTCTTAGCAGGAAGTATCGATATGGGAAATGCTATTGATTGGCAACAAGAAGTTATTACTCATTATAAAGAAAATGAAAACTTTTGTTTTCTCAATCCACGTAGAAAAGATTGGGATAGTTCTTGGGAACAAACCATTGAAAATATTCATTTCAATAAGCAAGTAACTTGGGAGTTAGATGCTTTAGAACAAGCCGATTTGATTGTTTTCTATTTTGCCCCTACCTCAAAAGCTCCTATTAGTTTGCTAGAATTGGGGCTTTTTGCAAGAAATAAAAATGTTATTGTTTGCTGCCCAACAGGTTATTGGAGAAAAGGAAACGTAGATATTGTTTGCCAAAGGTTTGAGGTAAGGCAAGTAGAAAGTTTGGAAGAGTTGATAAAAGAAATCAAAATTAATTTTGAGAATCATTAATATAATTATCAATTTGAGTTAAAGCCTCTAAAGCACCTTTATCAATTCCGATATGAGGAGATTTTATTTTGAAGTCTTTCGGGTTGATACGGATAATTTTAGCATCATAATTACTCTTCAAAAACCGTGTTTTCATACGAACAGCCTGTACGTGAGAGCCTGAACCAATCTCAAAAACAATAATATTTTTTCCTTTATTTTTATCTAAGAATTTCTGAAAATTTTTCTCTTGTGCCTTTGTGCGAGTATTTACGAATGTATCATCTCTAAACATATAAACATTCGGACGAGCCATAACTTTTGAATATCCTATTTCTGAACACATTGGAAAACGATTATCAAAAACACCTCCTTGGATAAGCTTTCCTGTGAGTTTTGTTTTCCAAATTTTATCAGAGAGTTTGTTATCACTACATTGAAAATAAGCTAAAGAACCGTGTAATTCTCTAATTTTTTCTTCCTCAAAACCAACCTTTTGAAAATGAGAATCGATATTTGAAGTAATGATAAAATAATCTAAACCAAACTTTGAAATCCATTTTTTTAAAATATAAAAACCGTTGTGAGGTTCTGTGTTTTCATATTCTTCCATTCGCTTTCCAAACAGTTCCCAACTGTAAGCAGGATTTTCTAAAAATGCAGCAGGATTGACAGTTTCAAAAACAGTTTTTTCAGTTTCAGATTCTACTTTTCCCCATTGTCCTCCATCTTTTCCACGATAATCTGCCAGTCCAGAATCTACACCCATTCCTGCACCTGCCGTAATGACGATAGCATCAGCTTCTTTGAGCCAGTTTTTTATAGTTTCTAAATTTTCTTTTTTCATCTTGAGTTTTAGATAGTGATTCGTTATTGATTCAATATACAAATTTTTTGCACTGCTTAGAAAATACAATTCTTGATTTGAATCAATGTTTTGAAGCTCAAAGACATGTATTTTTGTGATAAGTAATTAATAATCAAACCTGTACTACTAGACATTATTCAAATAAATAGGTCATCTATACAAAACCAAAAACAAGTAAAATTGACTACAAACGGTCTGCTTTACGATGACCTATATAGCAATTATTAAAATGTCTAGTAGTATAAATCAAACTTTTAAGATTCTTTATTATGAAAATACAGGCATCAAAACTCACTCAAAATTTGATTAATGAAATCAAAACAGTTCTTCAAAAAACTCAACAATTACAAGGTTTATCGAAGGATGAATTAAATTTTCGTCCGAATACAGAAAGCTGGACAGTCTTGGAGTGTATCGAACATCTAAACCGTTATAGTGAATTCTATTTACAAGAAATTGAAAAGCGAATTGATGCAAGAATGGATAAAAATAAAGAAAACTCAAACTTTAAAGAAGACTATATTTTCAAAAGTGGATTTTTAGGAAATTATTCAGCTAATTCTATGCTTCCAAATAGTAAAGGAAAAAGAGCAGGACAAATCAATAAAATGACAACTTTTAAAGATAAAAATCCAATTCATAGTGGAGTAGGTAAGCGAGTTTTAGATATTTTTATTGATGACCAAAATGAATTTATACGTCTTTTAGAAAAATCTCAATATGTAGATTTGAGTAAAACAAAGGTTTCTCTTACACTTCCTCTTCTGAAATTTAATTTAGGAGATACGTTTCGTTTTGTTATCAATCATGAAATCAGACATTTTATCCAAATTTCAAAGATTTTATCAGATGAAAGACTAAAAGGCATAAATAGTGAATTAGTAGCTTTTGATTAAATTTGACCGTATTTCTAGCTGCGTAGCTGCGTCCTATTACTATTTTTAGTATTTCTAAGTTTCAATAGAGCGCAGCTACGTAGCTTTTTATATATTTACCCATACTACTAGACAAAAAAAATACGACCTCCCTAAATCCCTCCGAAGGAGAGACTTTGAATAGTATTTTCTCCCCTCCTTTGGAGGGGCTGGGGGAGGTCAAAAGTAAAATGTCTTGTAGTATGATATTTACCCTTATTTTTTCTACAAATAGAACGCTGCGATGTAGCTAAGTTTGATACAAAAGTGAGTGAAAAAATAAGCAAATTCTAAACACCCTAACCTTATGGTTTTGTTAAATTCAAATCATATAACTTTTCACACAAATTATTAATTTCTTCCTTCTTTACAATCACTTTTAGCCATTCTTTAGGAATTCCTTTTGTGTGATTTTCTATATCCATTCCATAAAAAAGTCCTGCAATTCCACCCGTTACACAGCCTGTTGTATCAGTATCTTCTCCTAGATTTACAGCTTTCAATACGCTTTCAGAATAAGAATCATACTTCAAAAAACACCAAAAACTAGCTTCCAAAGTATGTAAAACATAGCCAGAAGATTTGATAGATTCTTCTTCAAAAGAAGTTATGTCATTTTTCAAAATTCTATCAAAAAGAGCAATTTCGGTTTTGTTAAAATCAAATTCTGTGGCAAAATCAGTTATCACAACTTGTAATTTTTCATAGGCTACAAATTTATCTTGTTTTTCGTTTTTCTGAATTTGTTCCAATAAAATCTTAGCAAATTCAGTATAAATAAAACACGAAAAAACAGAGCGAAAATGCATGTGCGTAATCGAAGATACTTCGGAAACAAGCTCAAAGCGTTTTTTTATAGAATCTTCAAATAAATAACCTTTATAAAAAACGAGTGGTAAAATTCGCATCAAAGAACCATTTCCATTCGAATATTCGTCTGCTCCTCCTGCTAAAAGTGGATTTTCTCCTTTTTTCAATCTTTTTATAGCATCTGTTGTAGCAATTCCAATATCAAAAACTCTTCCGTGAGGAGTCCAAAAACTCTCATATTTCCATTTTACAAAATTACCTGCAATATCATATATGTCATAAATTGCTTTTTTATTTGAGTTTTTGGGAGTAGCTAAACTTTCAGCCAAACAAAATGCCAATGAACTATCATCCGACCATGTTCCTTTTGGTTGATGATGCGTACCAAATTCTCGCATATCTGTTACTGGATTTTTAGCAATATCTTCTCTGCTTCGAAATTCGACAGGAACACCCAACGCATCGCCAAGAGCAAGACCGAAAAAAGCATCTTTAATTTTTTGTTTCATAGAACGAATATAAATCAATTCTTATTAAAATGAAATTCTTATAAAGCCACTATCCCAAATTTCAGTATTCATGTTCTACTACATGAAAATAACCTTTAAATTTCATTTACTTCTAACCTTTCAACTCTATTTTCTAAATTAGTTTTTGGAATACGGTTTGGAAAATCGGTAATAATGCTATCAACTCCCCATTTCATTAATTTTTCCATTTTTTCGGTATCGTTTACTGTCCATGTAAAAACTTTTAAGCCTTTTTGATGCAATTCTGCTATTTTTTTCTTGGTCAGAAGTCTATAATAAGGAACATAAACTGAAGGAATAAAGTCTAATTTGGCTAAATTCTCTTCAATAGAAAGTTTATTTTCTACCAAAAAACCGATTTCGAAGTCTATATCTGTATGTTGAGTTTGCTTATGAAGTTCGTTCAAAATATGTATATCAAAAGATTCTACAAGTAATCTATCTTTTATTTTATTATAAAACGGATATTCTGTAATTTCTTTAATAAATAAAGCGACCATGTCAGAGGGCAAAGGCTGCATGAAACCATACCAAGCTGCATCAGATTTGATTTCCAATGTATAAAACGGTTTATGTATTCCGTTCTGTAAAACATACTTTTCTATTTCTTCAAAGAAAGTTTTCATTAGAGGTTTTATGGCTGGTAGAGGTTGTTGTTCTGGATAGCGAATATGTCCACGTTTGCCACAATCGTATTTTTTTATGGTTTCATAATCCATTCTATAAATATTATGTTTTAGCTTTTCCTTTCTCAAAATAGCTTCTCCGTTGGGTTTTGAGCAAAATTCGTGAGAAAAATAAGGTTCGTGAGAAAGCAAAAACTGATTCTCTCCTGTCAGAACAATATCAAATTCTAATCCTTGAATATCGTATTCTAGTGCTTTTTTGAAAGAAGAGATTGTGTTTTCGGGTGCTAGTCCTCGTGCGCCTCTGTGTCCTTGAAAGGTAGTGATGTGTTGTTTTTTCATAATTGAGGATAAGTTGTGTTTTTTGGTTAGGTAATTTTACAATACATTTGTAGAATCAAAGTAATAGAAAAATATCTCTTAAACTTGTACTCTTAATGAATTTATCGAAAATAATTTTATTGTTATCTGTTTTACTTATCTTTTCCCTTGCGAGTTGCATAGAAAAAAAGACAGAACAGACTTCTGAATCTTCTCAAAACTCTTCCAAAAAACTAGAAATTGTTTGCACAACTGGAATGATTGCTGACCTTGTAAAAAATATTGTAGGCGATTCGGCTAATGTAGAAGCCCTTATGGGAGTGGGTGTTGATCCACATTTGTATAAAGCCACTCAAAATGATGTTAGTCGTTTGACAGAAGCTGATATGATTTTTTATAATGGATTGCATTTGGAAGGAAAAATGGCAGAGATTTTAGAAAAATTCTCTTCTCAAAAATCAGTAACGGCTTTAGGAGATGCGATTGATAAATCTGTATTGAGAGAAGTAGGACAAAATACACACGACCCACATATTTGGATGAGCGTCAATCTTTGGAAACAAACGATTCCCTTAGTAGTAAAAGCATTATCTGAAAAGCAACCACATAATGCAGAATATTTTGAGAAGCAAAGTAAAGTTTATTTTCAAAAATTAGAAGAATTAAATAAAAAAGTAAGAACTCAAATTTTAGAAATTCCAGAAAATCAGCGTGTTTTGATTACTTCTCACGATGCTTTTTATTATTTTGGAAAAGAATATGAGATGGAAGTACAGGCATTACAAGGAATTTCGACAGCTTCGGAAGCAGGGATTTCAGATATGAATAATCTGGTTAACTTTATTGTAGAACGAAAAATAAAAGCTATTTTTGTAGAAAGTTCTATTTCTCCACAAGCTATAAATGCTGTTTTGGAAGGAGCAAAAAACAAAGGTGCTGATGTAAAGATTGGAGGAACACTTTTTTCTGATGCCATGGGAGCTACTGGAACGCCAGAAGAAAATTATATTGGTATGATAGAATTTAATACTAATAAAATGGTGGAGGCTTTGAAGTAGATGAAATTTTGATACAGAAAAGACGAATTAATATTTATCAATCAATAAATGTTATCACGGTTAATTATTCATGTGTGTTCAGTTCCCCAGAACTGAATAAAAACGCTTCCTCAGAAGCGTGATTAAAGCACAAAATGACGCTTCTGAGGAAGCGACAAATTCGTTTGTGAGCAAACGAATGTACAAGAACACCTTATACAAAATTGTCCGTGATAACCTTTAATAAAAACTATTTTCAATGAGAAAAGAATTATTTTATAATCCATTGCTTTTAATAGAGCGTTTGGGAGAGATGGCAAGTAAAAAAATGAGAAGAAATAGGCTCAAAAATACGGTTATGACCTCTTTTCACGATGGACATATAGAATCATTGGAGATTTTAGAAATGATAAAGAATAATTACCCAAATGGAATAAAAACCATTTTTGATATTGGTGGAAATATAGGAAGCTGGACGCTTTTGGCAAAGACAATTTTTCCACAAGCAGAAATTCACGCCTTTGAGCCTTTAGAAAAATTTGCAAATATCTTTAAACGAAATACTGAAAAGTTTGATTCTGTCGCTGTTCATCAATTTGCTTTAGGAAATCAAGAAACAATGAGTGAGATGCACGTAGCAGGTGATTCTTCTAGTTTGTTACCTTTAGGAGATTTGATGCAAGAACAGTATGCTATTCAATCAAAAGAAAAAACGCAGATTCAAACTGTTATTTTAGATAATTACATAAAAGAAAAAAATATTCCTCAACCTGATTTTATAAAATTAGATATTCAAGGTTATGAATTGGAAGCTCTAAAAGGCGCAGAAAATGCAATGAAGAATGCCAAATATGTTTTTATAGAAGTCAGTTTAGAAGAGTTTTATATAGGGCAACCACTTCTTCATGATGTAGTTGCTTTTATGGCTGAACATAATTTTTATGCAACAGCTCTAAAAAAACAAACTCATGTAGGACAGCGTTTGTATCAAACTGATATTTTATTCGAGAAAAGATGATACAATAACTTTGCTTCTATAAAAAAAGAGTTAGATAATTATTTACCTAACTCTTTTTATTTTTCTTATTTCTTGTTCATCAAATCTTCAATTTCTTCTACTTCAATAGGAATATTTCCCATCAGGTCATCGTAGCCATTTTTGGTAACGACAATATCGTTTTCAAGACGGATTCCAATTTTTTCTTTAGGAATATAAATCCCTGGTTCGACAGTAAATACCATTCCTTCTTCTATTTTTCTATCAAAAGCACCATAATCATGAACATTAATTCCTAAATGGTGTGTAGTTCCGTGCATAAAATATTGCTTATACAAAGGATTAGTAGGGTCTTGATTTTTGACTTCTTTTTTGTCTAAAAGTCCTAACCCAATTAGTTCTTTTTCCATCAAATGTCCTACTTCTTTATGGTATTCATTGAGTGTATTCGATGGATTTAATAATTTCATGGCATCACGCTGAACACGCAACACAGCATTATACACTTCTTTTTGTCTTTTGGTATATTTTCCACTTACTGGAATTGTTCTTGACATGTCAGAAGCATAACCTGCATATTCTGCTCCAATATCCAACAAAATAATATCTCCTTTTTTACATATATTATCATTTTGAACATAATGCAAAACACACGAATTTTCTCCTGCTGCAATGATTGGCTCGTAAGCAAAACCTTTAGAACGGTTTCTTATAAACTCATGTAAAAGTTCGGCTTCAATTTCGTATTCCATTACATTTGGTTTTACAAAAGAAAGCAAACGACGAAAACCTTTTTCTGTAATGCTACACGCATGGCGTATTAGTTCTATTTCAGTTTTTTCTTTTATCGCACGAATATTTTGTAAAATAGGTGCGCTTCTCATATAGGTATGCAAAGGAAAACGATGCTGCATTTCTTTACGAAAACGGTCATCACGAGTTTCTACTTCTACGCTCTGTCTAGTATGTTCGTTGGTTGTGAGATAAACATTTTGAGCAGGGAAAATCAAAAATTGCTGCAAAACAGACCAAAACTGACTTGTCCAAAATACTGTTTTGATGCCTGACTGTTTGGTCGCAGCTTCTTTAGTGAGCTTTTCTCCTTCCCAAACTTTAATATGTTCGTTGGTTTCCTTGACAAACAAAACCTCTCTGTATTTTTCGTCTTTTGCATCTGGAAAAAGAACTAAAATTGTTTCTTCTTGGTCAATTCCTGTCAAATAATAAATATCCGAATGCTGGACAAAAGGCATTGTACCGTCAGCACTTGTCGGCATAATATCATTTGAATTAAAAATGGCAATCGAATTGGAGAGTAACCCTTTTGTAAATTTTTTACGATTTTTTTCGAAAAGTTTGCTTTTTATAGGTTCGTGTCGCATAAAGTGAGAATAGAATTATAGTTATTTTGAGTTTTTTCAAAAGTACAAAAAAATCTATTACAACAACAGACAGCGTTCGTAAGAAGCAATTAATAAAGATTAAATAAGTCTAAGATACTATTTCTTATGGATTTATTTATAATTGATGAATCTATTTTTTTGTGATAATCTCTGGTAGTATTCAACTTTTACCCCACATCTCTGATATTTCCTTTGCCTTCTTCTTTAGTAATTAGAGGTTCTTTTTGAGGAAAAACAACAGATGCCAAAACACTAATTGCAAGTATTCCTAAGATAATAAAAATAGAATGCTCATTAGTAAAACCAAGTGTTTTGAGCCATGAACCTGCAAGCATTTTGAGACCAATATAAGTCAGAAGAAAAGCCAGACCGAGCTTTAAATAATGAAAAAGATGCATAATATTCGATAAGAAAAAGAACATCGAACGCAAACCTAGGATAGCAAAAATATTTGAGAAAAAGACAACATAAGGGTCTTGCGTAACAGCAAAAATAGCAGGGATAGAATCAACAGCAAATATCAAATCTGTAAACTCAATTACTAAGACAACAATAAAAAGTGGCGTAACTGCCCAAGTAATTTTTTTTGTAGTTTTTCGTGTTCCATTTTTATCTGTTTTAGTTATTTCTTTTCCTTGATAGGTAGGCAATGGAATAAAAAAGTGAGAACCAACATAACGAGGATAAACATTAAAAACCTTAGAAGCCCATTTTACTACAAGACTATCTTCTTTATCTATTGCTTCTTCTTCTTCTCCTTTTATAAATTCATAAAACATCTTTCCTCCTGTAAAAATCAAGAATGCTCCAAAGACATATAATACCCAGTGTGCATGTTCGATGATAGTTGCACCAAGGAAAATAAATATAAAACGCATGACAATAGCCCCTAAAATGCCCCAAAAAAGCACTTTTTTATAGTATTTTTCAGCTACTCCAAATGAGCCAAAAATCAGAATAATGACAAAAATATTATCTACTGAAAGTGAATATTCTAGTAAATAACCTGTAATAAAATCTAAAGACATTTTATTCCTATAATTCTGAACACTAAGTTCATAATTACCCTCTACCAAAATACCACCTCTATCTTCTACGGCTATATATTTTTCTACAATCTGTTTGACATCTTCATAATTTTCTACGCCGTGAACCAAATCTCCGTAATAATCTAAAAATTGCCAAAAACCAAGTGCTAACAATATCCAAAACACACTCCAAATAGCAGCTTCTTTAAATGATATGATATGATTTTCTTTCGAAAAAACTCCCAAATCAACTAAGAGAATAAGGACTATAAAGATGGTAAAGAGTGTGAAAAATATGTATTCGTTCATAAAATTACTGACTGCAAACACTATGACATATATGTACAGAAGTGTCTATTAAATTAGATAAGTATTTCTATTCAATAAAATTAATTGAAATACAGATTTATTGTTAATTTGATGGATTTATTAGTAAGGATAGTACGTTGCTAAGTGATTCTGAAAACTATCTGAAATATATAGAATTTTTGAATAGTTTTAACAAAGAAAGTCAAAAAAAACGATAATTCTATACAGAACCTCTAAATTAGATTGCTAAATAGTAAAATTATTTTAGTTAGTTTACTTAATTGGTTCTCCTGTTTCTGGGTTAACTTTTCTAATACGTATTCCTACATAACCAAAAATAATACTCATAAAAGGACTAATAATATTAAAGAAACAATAGGGTGCATAATCTAAAGTAGCTACTTTCAAAACCCCTGCTTGAGTTGCTCCACAGGTATTCCAAGGAATCAAAACAGAAGTAACTGTTCCAGAATCTTCAAGCGTTCTACTTAGGTTTTCGGGTGCAAGTCCTTTTTTGCGAAAGGCATTTGCATACATTTTTCCTGGTACTACGACTGCCAAATATTGGTCAGAAGCAGTAAGATTAAATACGATACATGTTCCAACTGTTGCTGCAATCATAGAACCAGTAGAATGAGCCAAAGAAATAACAGCATTACTGATTCGTGCCAACATGCCAACCGAATCCATCACACCACCAAAAATCATGGCACACAAAATTAGCCAAATTGTTCCCAACATTCCACTCATTCCACTACTAGAAAGAAGTCCGTTTACTGTTTCACTCTCTGTAACAAGGCTTACATCGCCAAACATTGCCATCATAACAGCCGTATAACCTCCAAAATTTTCTAGGGCAAATATTCGCATATTTCTATACATAGTTTCAGGTTCTTTACTCAAACCTTCTAAGGTAGGAGCTACATTTGCTACTTGGTCAATGATTTCAGGCTGGAAAATAATGGCAAAAATACCTCCTAAAACACTTCCAATTAAAAGGGAAGGCAAAGCAGGGACTTTACGAACAATCAAAACAATAACAGCCACAGGAACAACAAAAAGGAATGGGCTAATAGAAAATGTTCCCTCAATAGCGTTCATAATTTCATTTACATTACTTGAAGAAGCAGTATTTTCACTATTTAATCCAATTATTAAAAACAAAATAAGTGTAATAGTAAAAGAGGGAACAGTCGTAAAGAGCATATAACGAATGTGTGTAAAAAGGTCTGTTCCAGCCATTGCAGGTGCAAGATTAGTGGTGTCAGATAAAGGCGACATTTTATCTCCAAAATAAGCTCCTGAAATGATTGCTCCAGCTACCAAACCTTCATCAAAACCAAGAGCAGCACCAATCCCTAAGAGAGCAATTCCGACTGTTGCAATCGTCGACCAAGAACTTCCTGTTCCGAGTGAAACTAAAGCACAAACGATACAAGATGCCACCAAGAAAAAAGTAGGTGTTAAGACTTGCAAACCATAATAGATAAGTGCAGGAACGATTCCACTAAGCATCCAAGTACCAGCCAATGCGCCAATCATCAAAAGAATCAAAACAGCAGACATCGCCGAATTGATACTTTCTAAAACTCCTTTCATTACTTGTGTCCAACTCATTTTGAGATACCAAGCCACTAACCCTGCAATTGCACCAGCCAAAAGTAAGGCAACTTGATTAGCTCCACCAGTTGCATTATCACCAAAAAGAAGAACATTAAACACTAATAAAATGATTAATGCAAGTATTGGAATGAGCGACTGAAAGAGGGTAGGAGTAGGAACAAGTGTAGCTTTTTCTGGAATAGTGGACATAGAGAGTTATTAGTTATTAATAATAAATGAATTGCGTTAATTTCAAGTTTTTTACTAAAACATTAAAGCTCGTTCATAAATCATTAATTATTTATTTGTGAGTAGTATTTTTCAATTTATAATTAATCATTGATTTCTGTACGGCAAATTAAGAAAAAATTAATCTAAACGTATAATGATACAGAAAATAAAAAAATGAATTTTATTGGATTTATATTTTTAAGAGACGAGTAACATTACCTTTTCAGTTCGTAAGTAACCTGAATCTCAAGTACATATTGGATTCCAACAATAGGGGATATTTCATCTATTATTTTATCAATACCAAGCTCTGTTTCCATTCCATCATAATAAAAAGTGGTCTCTTTTCTAACTTCTTTTTTAATATAGCTACTATTATAACGACTTTCAATAGTAGAAGTCTCGGAGGCTTCATTATACTGTTTGTATAAGTTTTTTGGATAATATATTCTGAATTGTTCAGATGTCAATCTATAATCATAAGATAGTGTTACCGAACTATTTTCTTCAAATATCTTTTTCTTTTTTTCTGTAATTTTTAGAGCCTCTTCCAATAGCTGATTATTTATTGTTTCCAAATCTTGACTTATGTAGTCCACTTTAATAATGTCATAAATTTCTTCTTGAGCGCAATAGTTTATAATCTTATCAATATTTTCTAGCTCTTTTACCTTAATTATTATATTTTTTCGAATACTAAATCCATCAAAATATTCCTGTACTTCTTTACCAGTAATAGTATGGTCATATAACTTTGTTTCTGCAATAAAATCTACATAAATATCGTCCTTACTAATATTCAAATTTTTTAGTTTTTTGATGACATTGTCAATTCTATTGTTCAATTTTTGATTACTTTCAAAAACAGTTTTTCCTATTTGATTAGCTCCAACTGTAATTAAATAATGTTTAGCTTTTTGATTGAGCAAAACTTTAGACGTAATAACAAGTGTATTGTCTTCCGAACGAATACTTTCTGTTTCAACAGGATTTCTATTATACCTTACATTACTATTTCTAGTTTGATAGAGTTGATTACCACCAACTTGTGCCGTTGCATCAAGAATAAATGCGAGAAATAGAATAAAAAAAGTAAGTGTGAATGTAATATATTTTTGCATTGATATTATTTTTAGTTGATTATAATTCAAGCAAATTAATCTAAACGCATAACAATACCAAAAATAAAAAATGGTAGAAAACCAACTTTATACCGAACAAGTGCGCCCAAATTAGGAGCAGATAAGGCTAAAAGAGTAGCCATTCCGATACAAAATAGAACTCCTAAAAGCCATAGAATAGCTAAAGAATCATTTTTTGTAGTGCTAGGTTCGGAACTATTTTTTTGAAAAAAGAATAAAGAAGAAATTTTGTGAAATAACTTTTTGACAGAAATAGTCTGTATAAAGAAAAATAAGATAATCCAGTTTTCAATAACAGAAGCCAAACGATAATAATTGAAGGTAGAACTACCAAATGTAGAAAAATTGATTTCTAAAGGAAAAAAAAGTCCTGCCAAAAGAGCTTTGGGGCTTTGCTCAAAAAGTTGAAAATAACTAGGGTAGCTTTGATATTCTCCATCTTCATAATTATGATAAATAGGTTCGAAATCATAATCATAAACAAAATTTATTTGACTATCAAAGCCAGACGTTGCCAAAATATTTTGTTGATTTATAAAAATGGCTTCTGAAAGACGTGAAAACCATAAATTAGGATGCAGGTTAGAAGCCAGTCCAACAATAAAAACAAAACTTCCTAAAAAAACGAAAAGTTGAAAACGAATAGACTTATTGAAATAATTTCCAGTAAAAAAGCTTATTCCAAAAGCAAAAAGCAAAGGAACAAGCAAAGCAAAGTAATAGTATTTGAGTAAAAATAAACAAAGACACAGAACTAAAAATAGGATTTTTTTTATAACAATTCCTATTCCCATAAAATCTTGCTCTCGTCGTTGCTTCCACCAATTGCATATATCTAGAAAGAAAGCAATCAAAAAGCCCATAATTAGCCAAAGAAAACTCTCTTTCATCAAAGAACTTGACCAAAAAGCAATTGAAGGAGTGAAGAAAAAGCCAATGGAAAGAGCTAGTTTTAACTTGTTTATTCTAGTAAAACCATTATTTACAAACCAATCAGCCAAACGATTAGCACACGCCCAAAGTCCCAAAAAAGCTATTAGTGAGCTGTAAAGACTTGTTAAACACATATTTTTTGCAGCCAAAACGTTTATAAAACTCAAATAACGAACAAAGAAAAATGCTCGTTCGCCTTCTGTTGCAAAAGTAAAATACCAAGAAGGATTTAATTTTCCAGTAAACAAAAAAATGAGATAATTGATAGTGTCGCTCCAAAAGTAATTACTCAAATAAACTATATCTTTTTTGTAAGAAATAAGGTCAGGAAGAATATTGAAACTCAAATGAAGATAATATAATAAAAACCCACAAAAAAGTTTGAAAAGCAAAGTTGGAAAGTATATTTTTGAGAGTATTTCATTTTTACTAAAAAAGTAATGAATGGAAATAATTCCTAAAAAAAGTAGAACAGACAGAATTATCATTTTTTCATTTTTGATAAAGCAAGAAGCTTGGGAGATAGACTAATAATTTGATTGTAGCAAAATTTATTCTTGACAAAACTAATCCTGTTTTTTTGTAAAGACACTTTTTTTAAACATTTTTGTAGAATTGAATAGTATAAGTAACTGTACAAAATTAAATATAAGTAATGACTAATTAGCGAGTGATTTTTATGATTACTATGATAATTACAGGATAATACAAAATCATATAATTAAAATAATAAATTATATTTAAAATTGCATTTATCTTCATTTTATCTTAAAAATCATATAAATCATTTACCAATACGTTACGGTATTTTTAGTTATATTTAATTCTACTCATTTACTTATCACTAAATAACATAATTCGTAAAAAAACTAAAAGAGAACGTTTTTTGCTTACTCTATAAAATAGTAATTAGCAGAAGCGATTACTAGCAACAAACAATATCCTACCTTAATATGCAATTATTTTTATCCAAAATGAATAGAAAATTACAACGGAATTTCTCATTACATAAAAAGCAAACGAAAAAATATAAAACTGAATTTTATACAAACAATAAAAAAATACTAATTCTTTCTTGTGTCTGTCTGTTGCTTGTACTTTCATCTTTTTTTCCAAAAACTAATCAGATAGGTCAGATGCTTGGAGATTCTTTTTCAACTTTATACGAAAATTGGGAAGGCGTACCTTATCAGAACGATTTTAAGAAAAATGAAGCAAATTATTTTTCTCCTCATTATTTGCCCAAAAGTATTTTTTCCTCTAGCTACAATCAACCACTAGATGACCAACTTATTGATGGACGTTTTACGATAGGATATGGCGAAAAAAGTATTTTATTTGGTTATCCTTATTCATTTTCTACTTCTCATTTCGTCTTGAAATCAAGTGGTAAATATGCTTCTAATAATCCCGAATTATCACAGACAAGAGCTTTAAAAGGAGTTTTGATTTCGGAAATGGAAGAAAACTCTGATGTTCTTTTTACTTCCAAAGTGATTTATACATATGATAATCTATTAATTACTCAAACTTTAGTTCCTGTTGATACAGACTTGGAAGACATAGAAAATATTTCTAAAGGGAACTATTATAAAATAGAATATGAAATAGAAAATCAATCTGATGCGCCTAGAGATATAGAATTTACACTTTTATTAGACCCTATGATTAATGCTGATGATATCTGTAAGCTTTCTGCTGATGGCTCACATATCGGAATGGATAGAAAATTTGAAGGAGCAAAAATGCCTTTTCATTTTGCTTTTTATAACGGAAATTTACAGGCAAAATTAATAACAAAGCACAAAAATGTAATTAGCCCAGATGTGGCTTATGTAGGTCAGTGGGCATATTTAACCAATGTCTTGCAGCTTGAACAGCAAAAAGTAGGAAAATATACAGATGATAGTGCAATTCTTTTGAGATGGAACACAAAGAAGATTAAGAAGGGAGAAATACATAATTACAGAGTTTTTTATGGCGTTCCGAAAGGTAAAGAAGGAATAAATTTGCAGCATCATCAACCAGATAGAAAATCTCAAATTACGTTGTATTTTGATGCCAATCAAAGCCAATTAAGTTCAGAGGAAGAGGCTAAATTGAGAAACTTTATTGGTGCTAGACGTTGGAAGGCAGCTTTAGTAGAGGGTTATACAGATGCAAAAGGTACTGAACAATTAAATTTAGAGCTTTCTAAAGACCGAATTAGCCATGTCAGTTACGCTTTACAGATGTTTGGAATCAAGTATGAAAAAATTCTGCGTAAATCTCATGGAGAATTTTTTGCTCGTAATGACGAAACAGCAAGAGGAAATGGAGATAAAAAAGACCGAAAAGTAGTAGTAACAGTCTGGAGATAAAAATCAATTACAACCCTCTTTTATTGAGTTTTTTGTTGTCAGCTTCGAAAACTATTTTATCTGAAACTACAATACCCACTAATCAAATCAATAGAACTTATCTATTATTCTTTTTTATTTTTTTCTTGTTTCCTAACTTTAGAAACTTAACTTTGCATTAGGTTTGTTTAAGCCTGTTTATTCACAGGTGTTTTTTAACCAAATTATTGACATATTATTACTATTTGAATATTATTTTAGATTAATCTTATTTTATAAATTTTAGGCTAAAAAAATCAAAATCAAAAAATAAATCATTCAGATGTCAATTTTTAAATAAAAAATACAAAGTAGAGTGAGATAGAAAAGTAATCTATCTTATTCTTCCAATCATATCCTTTTTGGCTATTTTCTAACTATTTTTAAATCTATGTCTTACGAGATTGTTGTTATTATAATTTTTGTTTTGGGTTACATGGCTATTGCCCTAGAACATAATATTAAAGTTGATAAAGCTGCACCTGCACTTCTAATTGCTGTTCTTTGTTGGACAGTGTATATCGTTTCAGAGGGAATACTGCCTCACGATGAAGATATGATTCATAAAATTGTCCATGGGCATGAACAAGGACTTCTGACGCATCTTGCGGAAACCTCTCAAATTCTTTTCTTTTTACTTTGTGCCATGACTATTGTTGAGGTAATTGATGCCCATCAAGGTTTTGAGGTAATCACGAAGCGAATAACAACTCAAGATAAAAGAAAACTTATTTGGATTATTTGTTGGGTAACTTTCTTCTTATCAGCAGCATTAGATAATCTTGCCACAACCATTGTAATGGTTTCGATGCTTCGTAAATTAGTAACAGATAAAAATGACCGTTTGATTTATGTCAGTATGGTAGTTATTGCTGCCAATGCTGGTGGTGCTTGGTCGCCTATTGGAGATGTTACTACTACAATGCTTTGGATTGGTGGACAGGTAACGACCATAAATATTATCACCAAATTGATGCTTCCTAGTATTGTTTGTCTGCTTGCTCCTCTTACAGTAATTACTTTTATGTTAAAAGGAGATTTGAAACCAAATAAAAAAGGAACTTTAGACACAGGAGGACATGGTGGACATGCTCCTATTAAAGTAAGAGAAGGAGACAGGAATTTAGTATTCGGAATTGGTCTTGCAGGTCTTTTATTTGTTCCTGTTTTTAAAACAATAACTCATTTACCTCCTTTTATGGGAATGTCATTTAGTTTAGGAATTATATGGCTAACAACTGAAATACTTCATAACCGTAAAAAAGCAGAAGACGGAGCGCATGGAAAACTTTCAGTAGTAGCTATTTTAGAACGTGTTGATGTTCCTAGTGTACTCTTTTTCTTTGGTATCTTACTTGCCGTAGGTTGTTTACAGTCTATGGGAACACTAAACAAATTAGCTGTATTTTTAGATGCTACTTTTACAGGAGATGGAGCTGTATATATTATTGGTCTCCTTTTGGGGCTTATGTCTGCTATTGTAGATAATGTGCCATTAGTAGCTGCTTCGATGGGTATGTATGACCTAAGTGTTTACCCTCCTGATCACGTATTTTGGGAGTTTATTGCTTACTGTGCAGGAACGGGTGGAAGTACACTTATCATCGGTTCTGCTGCTGGTGTAGCTGCAATGGGAATGGAGCATATCAATTTTATGTGGTATCTCAAAAAAATTGCTTGGCTTTCACTCATTGGATATATTGCTGGTGCTGTTGTGTTTATGGCTATGCAGTTATTTCTTGTTCATTAATTTGAATAAATATTAGCAGAGAAAAATATTAAAAAAAAATAACGCTATGAAGAAATTCATAGCGTTATTTTTTTGCTGATTACTTTACTGTTTTTAGAGAATACAGGTTTTACTTATTGTTGCCTTTACTCTAGCCTTTGTTGGTGTTTTAGCGTAGCGACACCAACAAACATGCTAAAAGATATATATACTATTCTTCCTCTTCTTCTCTCTTATCAACCTCAACAGCAGAAAATGGATAGCGCAAACGAGTAAAATAAAACACTTTTCTACGAGCAGGAGTATAAAGTTGATTTCTTACAACTTGATAACCAGAAACTAAATAGTTATCGTCATACCAATGCATCAAAATTTCATCAGAACGACTTATTACATTATCCAAACTATCTCTTCTAGGAACTTCATATTCAGAGATTAATTCTTGCTCCTTACTTTTTACAGTTTGTTTGTAAAACAACTCTTCTTCATCTAACCTAAAGAGTGCTACCGTATCATTTTTTACACTATAAGAGAAAAAAGGAAATATTTTTTGTGATTCAAAATCATCAAAGTCAAATTGATTGTCCCAAAGAAGCTTTCCCTCTTTATCAAAACTACAAACGATACCTTGTTCATAGTTATAGGTTACAATTACATTTGAATTTGGATTTCCTCTATTTTGCCACATATTTCTGTTTCCCATTCTGTTATAATTACGAGAGGTGCCAGAACGAAAATAAGGATTTCCTACCATACCAATAGGCATATTATTTCCGTTTTGATAAACTGGGTTATAACCTTCTAATGACAAATAAACTTGGTCTTCTGCTATTCTCAATGGACTAACAAAATAATCATTTGAATAACGGACAGGCGAATCTTTTCTTCGTCCTTTTTTTACCTTGGCAATCATTTTTTTCTTTCTTTTCTCAGACAAATTATTGAAAAAGTTATTTAGATAAGAAAAATCATAAAATCTAAAACCACTTTCTTTTTTGTCTTTTATTTTTAAGCTATAAATTCCTTGTGAACGTTTCCATTTGGGAGCAGAATACGTTCCGAAAACAAGAACTTCATCTGTTCCTGTAATCAAAGGACGGAAAGTCTGTAAGTTATAGTCTTTATTGTCTGGAATAGTTACGTTATAGCGCAACTTGGCATCAAGCCCATAAAAATAAAAAGAGGAATATTTATATGAACTATATTTTCCTGCTACAATGGCTAAAATGACGTTATTTTCAATATCAATAGTTAGATTTGCTAAATAAGTGCTTTTCTGAACTAAAGAAGGCAGAATTTGCTGCTTTCCTGTTTCAATATCTAGATGCAAAACAACTGGATTATTTTCAGCTTCTCCTCCTAAGAGAATTATATTTCCTGCTGCACAAATTTCTGTATAAGTTGCTTTGAGTATTTTCTCATAATTAACTATTTTCATAGCTCCAGTAGTCAAATTTATTTTTAATATCTCATATTCATAGCGTTGTTTGTCAATTAAATAATAAATAAAATTATCTGCCACGATATAATGAACCACTTCATCTTCCCCTTTTATGACATGTCTTTGTTCCCAAATATTCTGAAAAGTAGTATCGTATTTAGCGATTAAAAGCTCTTTTTTAGTTTTTACATAATGAGATAAAGAAACTAACAAACCGTCTTCTTCTAAAGGAATAGCTGTATAATCCGAAAAGTTAGAGCCTTCATCTGCCTTTGTAGTGATTTCGGTGTGGTCAATCACTTCTATTTGTGCTGAAGTAGAAAAACTGATTCCTATAAATAGCAAAAATAAAAGTAGGCGTATATTCAAAAAAACAGTATTTTTTTGAGTTGTTATTCTTTGTGTCTTATTATTTATCATACTGAAATTTATTGTTTTTGGTAGTTATAAAGTAATTTTAATAAAAATAAAACCAAATATTTATCCATTCAAAGTAATTAGAATACTAATCTTTCTAAAATTTGTTTGTGAAATTATCTATGATTTTATAATCGAATATAGGTTAGTTTTTTTGAAAAACTCAAATAAAAATAATATCTATCATTCATAGGTTTTTGTTTTGGTAAGGCTTTTGCAAAATTAGCTATTAAATGACCTAAAATAAATACTATTTTTTGTCCCTTGAAACATAACTTATTCACTAACAATACTATTCAAATATGATTTCTAAATCAAATTATTTAAAAGTAAATATCTTGTTATTTTCTTTATTTCTAGTTTTTTCACTTTCATCTTGTGATGAGTTATTTGCTCCAGTAGAAGAAGATATAAATGGAGGAGCATATACAGAAGAAGGAATTGCGTCGTATTATGCTGATAAATATGAAGGAAGACCAACAGCAAGTGGAGAAATATTTAGACAAGATTTGCTAACGGCAGCTCATAAAACATTACCTTTTGGTACAATGGTAACTATCACAAATCTCAAAAACGGAAAAAAAATAAGGGTAAAAATAAATGATAGAGGTCCTTTTGTGGCAGGAAGAATTATAGATGTAACAAGTAGAGGAGCAAGAGAATTAGATTTTATTCGTGATGGAATTGTCAATGTAAAAATAGAATATGATTTGTAAAAATAAATCGTTCTGTGTGGTGTACTACATAAAAAGGCTCAAATTATTATGAATGATTTGAGCCTTTTTAATTTTAGCGTAGTACAAAATAAATTAAATTTATTTTTTGGAAAACTTCGTGGGAAATTACTGAATATAAAACTCTTTTGCTTTTATGACCATAAAGAGACCATAAAAAGCTAATCCTAAGGCTACTAAACCTACAAGCCAAGCACTTGCAGAAGAAAACATAAATTCAAATGCTCCCTCTGTTCCTCCTGCCTTACTTGCATTTGATTCAATAGCAGCACGTACAGTAATATAACCAGCAACAAGTAATACAATTCCTCTTGCAACATAGCCTAATTGACCAACCTTTCTTGCTGCTTCTTTTAGTTTAAACCCTAAATCAGTTACTTTATCCATGTGTTCGCTAGAAACACCTTTCCAAATCTCATAAATACCTTTTCCGACAATAGCAAGAGCCATAATACCAACAATAATTTGTCCTCCAGACATTTCAAGTATTTTTGCGATGACAGTAGTACGTCCTCCTCCAGAAGAAGAACCTGCCCCTTTAATAGCCATTTTCATTGCATAAGTAGCAAATGTCCCATATAAAAAGCCACTAATAAAGTAACCTACACGTTGAAGCTTGTTGTTTATGCCATCTTTATTTTTTTCTGGGTCAATAAATGCTTGTGTAAATCTCCAAGCTGTATATCCGAAAAGACCTAATGAAACAAGACCTAATAAGATACGTCCGAAAGATTGTTCCAAAATAAATTGAAAAATACCTGTCTTGCCACTAACTTCGCCCCCAAGACCAAAGGCTGTCATGGTAGCCAAAATACCAATGAGCAAATAAACGATACCCTTCATAAAATAGCCTAATTTAGCAAATTTTTCTAAAGAGTCTTTCTTGTCTGTTGATAATGAATTAATTGAAATCATAAAAAAATAAAGGTTAAAAAATGTAATTGTATATGAAGTAAAAAAATGAGCATTGGATATATTTATATCTTAATACTGTTATTATAACTTATATTTAATTATTTTGTTTTGTAAAAAAATAAAAATCAAACACTCAAAAGTTTTTCCAATGCACTTGGTACAGTATCTTTTTTCCAAACAAATACAATTTTTCTTCTAAAATCGCCATCACTAATTGGAATAAATTTTATTCCTTCAATTTCCTGTTTGGGTTGTGGTAATAGCGAAACTCCCAAACCAGAGGCAACTAATGACTTAGCTACATCATCGCCATTTGCACTAAAAATAACATCGGGCTCAATATTTTTTACCTTCAAAACTTCTTGAATTTCATCATACAAATTACAATTATATCGTTTTATAAAAGGAAGCTGATGCAAAACGGATAATTCAAGTTTGTTTTTTTGAGCCAAAATATGATTTTGAGGAACTCCAAAGACTAATTTATCTTCTGTAATTATCCTATAATCAAGGTTTTTTTGTGAGGGAATAGATTTTATAAAAATAGCATCAATTTCTTGTTTTTGTAATTTTTCATACAATATTTCTGTATTTCCTTCTATCAAATTGACTTGATAACTGTTATATAACTCATTAAAACTTTTCATCATAGGCACAATTTCATCAAAATCTAATACATCAAGCACACCCAAGTTCAAAATTTTGGATTTTTCCTCCACAAATTCGCTTTCCATTGCATTCCACATACTCAATATTGTTTTTGCTTTTGGTAAAAGTGCTTCGCCTTCTTTTGTCAAATGAACATTTCTTTTATCTCTAAAAAAAAGTGTGCAATTTAGGTTTTCCTCTAACTTTTTGATTCCAGAAGAAAAAGCAGATTGCACGACATGATTTTTTTCGGCAGCCTGTGTAAAATTGTTTGTTTCGGCTAGAGTGATGAAGTATTTGAGAAATTGGATATTCATAAAATGAGGAGTGTAAAATTTTAAATCTAAAAAATAGATTAGTTTAATCTAAAAAATCTGTTTTGCAAATATAATTGATTTGCCGTACTTTGTAACATCAAAACAGAAAAATATTTTTCAACCCAGCTATTTTCAATTATTTATCAAAATGACATTTCAAGATTATATGATGAACTTTCAAGAAAAACTAATCCAACTCAAACAAAATATAGAAGGAAAAATGCCTTCAGAATATGTGCAAACGATGCACAAAGCAACAGCAGATTTGAAAGCCTCTAAAATTGAAGAAAAAATAATCAAGGTAGGACAAACGCTCCCAAATTTTGAATTACCTAATCAAGACGAAAAACTAATTCCTGCTCAAAATTTATATCAAAAAGGATTTTTAGTAATTACATTTTATCGTGGCGTTTGGTGTCCGTATTGTAATGCCGATTTGGCTAATCTTAATAAATACGTTCCTCAAATAGAAGAGTTAGGAGGTAAAATGATAGCTATTTCGCCTGAAAAACCTGAATTTTTACAAAAAATAATCAAAACTCAAAATCTCAATTTTGATATTCTACACGACCAAAGCAATCAAGTAGCTGATAAGTTAGGACTTCGTTTTGAAATGCCTTCTTCGCTGATAGAATTGTATAGAGATAAATTTAAAATCAATTTAGAAGAGCATCATGGGGATACAGACTGGACATTGCCGATGCCTGCCCGTTTTTTGGTAGATAAAAATGGAATTGTTCGCTATGCTGAAAGTAATCCTGATTATACAAAACGCCCTAATCCTGACGAATTATTAGACGTTTTGAAAACAGTCTAATTTTTATAAAAGGTACAAAAAACTTAAATCTCAACCTCAAATTTAATCCAAAAAATGAAAAATATATTTATTATCAACGCACACGAATATTATCCTTTTGCAGAAGGCAAGTTAAACAATTCTTTTACTGAAAAAGCAAAAAACTACTTTGAAGAAAAAGGATATAATATCAGAGTTACGACAATGAAAGACGATTATGATGTCGAGCAAGAAATTGAGAATCATCTTTGGGCTGATGTTGTTTTCTTGCAAAGTCCTGTAAATTGGATGGGACACCCTTGGAGCTTCAAAAAATATGCTGATATGGTCTATACAACAGGAATGATGGGCAGATTGTGTCAGAATGATGGGCGAAGTGCCGACGAACCAAAGAAAAATTATGGGACAGGTGGAATGCTAGGAGGTAAAAAGTATATGCTTTCACTTACTTTCAATGCGCCAAAAGAAGCTTTTAATGATAAAAATGAATATCTTTTTGGTGGAAAAAGTGTAGATGATTTGTTTTTTCCAACGCACATGAATTTTAGGTTTTTTGAAATGACTCCATTAGAAACATTTGCTAGTTATGATGTCATGAAAAATCCTGAAATTGAAAATGATTTTGTTCGTTTTGAGAAACATTTGGAAAAACATTTTCCTGCTTTAGTGATGGAGACAAAATAATTTCATTTGTTTCTAATTCTTGAATTGTAAAACTGCTTGACTAAACTTGATTTGGTTAAGCAGTTTTTATTCAATCTATTTTTTTTGTTAAATTCTAATCAAATTATCAAAAAAATAACTACCAAAAATTCATATTTCTTCGTAACTTCGTCGAATGGAAAATTATGTAGTTTCGGCACGAAAATATCGCCCAGATACGTTTGATGCTGTCGTCGGACAATCGCACATTACGGATACTCTCAAAAATGCAATTCGCTCTAGCCAACTTGCACAGGCTTTTCTGTTTTGTGGCCCTAGAGGTGTAGGTAAAACTACCTGTTCTCGTATTTTGGCAAAGACAATAAACTGCTTGAATATTACAGAAGATACTGAGCCGTGTGATGAGTGTACTTCGTGTAAATCTTTTAATAGTGGTAACTCGCTTAATATTAGTGAGTTAGATGCAGCTTCGAATAATTCTGTTGAAGATATTAGAAACCTAATTGAGCAGGTTCGTTATCCTCCACAGGCAGGGAAAAAGAAAGTTTATATTATTGATGAGGTTCACATGCTTTCAAATCAAGCCTTTAATGCTTTTTTGAAGACGTTGGAAGAGCCTCCTTCGTATGCTATTTTTATTTTGGCGACGACCGAAAAACACAAAATCATTCCTACTATTCTTTCTCGTTGTCAGATTTTTGATTTCAATAGAATACAGCCTAATGATGTAGCTCGTCATTTAGAAAAAATTGCTATCAATGAAAAGGTAGAAGCTGAAGAAGAAGCACTACAACTTATCGGAAGAAAAGCTGATGGTGCGCTTCGTGATGCACTTTCTATTTTTGATATGTTGGTTACTTTTTCGCCTGACAGAAAGCTAACTTATACCCGTGCTATTGATAATCTTCACGTTCTAGATTATGATTATTATTTCAGATTGACTGACGCTTTTTTGAACAGAAATCATACAGATGCGTTATTGATTTTTGATGAAATACTAAAAAAAGGCTTTGACGGGCATAATTTTGTAGTTGGTCTTTGTGAACATTTACGTGATTTATTAGTAGCTAAAGATGCTGCAACAGTTACTTTATTAGAACTTTCAGAATCGATAAAAGAAAAGTATAAATCACAGGCTGCTAATTCGTCTTTTTCTTTTTTGATGTCAGCTCTCAACTTGGCTTCTGCTTGTGAGTTGGGTTATAAAAATAGCAAAAACCAGCGTCTTCATGTAGAAATGACACTTTTGAAACTTTCTCATGTGATGGCTGCGCTTTCTATTCCTCAACTGGTAGAAGATTTAAAAAAAAAAGATTAACTAAATCTCAAAATTCATCACAAGAAGAAAGCTCTAGTTCTTCTAAAAAAATAGCTGTAAACCCTGCATTAGCAAAAAATACAGAGGATACTCCTTGGAAAAAAACGCCAAAGGTAACTACCAACATAAAGCCTAAGAAAAAGAAAGAAGCTACTGAAATCAAAATAGAAGAAAAACAAGAAAGCGAAAAGGTAATAAGTGCATCAGCCGACCGAACTTCTAGTTTTGATACTGCAAAAGCTCAAAAAGTTTGGAAAGAGTTTTTCAAAATGAGTCCTTCTAGCTTTGCGCCTACACTCATAAATATAAAAATAAAAGTAGAAGAATCGCCAATTATCAAAGTAGAACTGCTCAATAATATTGCGCTGCGTTCCGAATTTTCTGCCATCAGAATCGCTCTAAATCCATATTTGGCCAATAACTTGGATAATGATTTTATTAAAATTGAAATCATAGACCAAAAGTTAGAGAAGCAAATAGCTGTGAAGTCTTTATCTGAACAAGAAAAATTAGATGTTTTGGTAAAAGAATTTCCTTTGATAAATGAGGCAATGAGAAGATTTGGTTTAAAATTAGAAAACTAAATGACAAATAAAAATCTATTTTCCTATAAGCCAGAAAATTCAAATCAAAAAATTTGGCAAGTTTACCCTGACCCAAAAAGTGAATTTATAGTTTTGGAGATTAGAGAGAAGCAAAAACAAAAATATATATCTCAACTTCTAGTTTTAGATACAGAAAAAGAAAAAGTTTTTGCCATTGCAGAAATGGAAGCTACTCAAACGCTCGTTAATTTTTTTGATAAGACAATTTTACTTTCAGAAATTGATTTTCAAAATGAAATGCCAATTGCAAAAGGTTTACAGGCTTTGAATATGGATTTTGAAACGATTTGGGAGCTTGAAGAAGTGAGTTATTATGGTATTTGGGAAGAGAAACATCAAACTCAAAATATTGAAAAGGTTATTTTTTCTTTGCAAGAAAATTATTATTCTGTACCTCTAAAACTAGATGCCAATTCAAGTAAAGAAGAAGTAGAAGCCAGTCAAGAAAACTATAATAATCTACAATCTAAAATTAAACAATACTTCTACTCTACTCAAGAATATTCAACAAATCACATAAATTACAAAGATATTGCAAGTTTTATCTTAGAAAAGGCAAAGCATAAAGTAAAAGAATCTATTTTTTACGTAGAAAATGATAACTATTTGGTTTGTAGTTTTTTAGTGGAATATAAGGAAAATAAGTTTAAAAATTATTTGCTCTGTACAGATAGAAAAGGAATTATACAAACTTATTTTCTTATAAAAGATATAGAAAAAGAAGGCAAAAAAAATCCACAAGAATTGATTTTAATGAAAAACAAAATCTTGTGGATAGATGAAAATGAATTTCATTTTTTAAGCATTTAAAAGTCATACTTTCTTTGCTTCTGACTTCTAAAATCTAACTTCTGACTTTGTTTTGTATCAGTTGCTCTAAAGTCTTTATCATATAATAACGCTTTTCAGACGACAAATGACTTCCAAATTTAATCTGTTTTTGTCCTTCCAAAACAATAGACTGTGTGACGGTATTTCCTCCTTTTCTAGAACTAGAAACACTTTTATGTTCACTTATACTATTTATATCTTTCCAGTCAAAACGTTTGTGTAGTCCTATTTTACCGACTCCTGTAAAAATATGTCCTCCATTACTATCTAATGTAACTTCTGTTTTTCCTATTACACTCATGATAGCGATTCCCCAAAAAAAGACAGCACCTAAAAGAAAAGGAATACCAAACAGAGACGTTATAGGATTGAACTCGCCAGACATGATTTGAGATCCGTAAATACCACCCAAAGAACCTCCTGACCAGACGACCATAAAAGGAACAAGAAAAAATGCAGACCATGAGCGAGTATAAGCTCCAATCTGAACACCATTAGGCAGATGATTTATGTAAGCTCCTTTTGGTGGATTATTTATATCAAAATTACTATTACCTTTTCCTTCAAATTTCTTTTGAATAGATGTATTATGCAAACTTGCTTCCTCATACATCGACTGACGAGCTATATCATAATCATAATTTTTTGAGCTAGACTGTGAGGAAGAAAAGTCATTTTTTTGAGGTGCTACATGAGCTGAAATACTAAAAATATTTCCACAACTCTGACACCCTGCAATATCTTTTTGAATATTTATGGCATCTCTAGGGATTTTTATTTGACAGCTTGGACAGTTCATGAGTGATAAGTAAATTTGGTTGTAAGATTTGATTCTATCATAATTTACGTAAAAATTATAGAAGTAGTTTTGATTACTTTTTATTATAAAAATAAAGTGCTAAAAACAACCAACCTAAAATTAATAAAAATCCTCCAATAAAAGCAAAAATACCTATCTTGGAGCTTGAGGTAGAAGATAAATAAAGTGAGCCAGACAGAAGAAGTGTTCCAAAAAGGTGTAAGTTCCCTGCCCAAATCAAACTTGTATTCGATTTTTTAGAATCGTTTGCATCAGTTTCAACTGAATCTGTTTTTATCAAAAATCCTATTAAAATAATAGAAAGCGAATGGGCAAAATGATAAATGAGAGCTGTCTGAAAAATTTCTAATCTGATATCAGAAAAATGTGTAATAAAACCTCCGACTCCGACTGCTAAAGCTCCCAAAATTGCGCCCCAAAATATAAAATTATTTTTCATTTTAAATAAATTTTCTGTTACTGATTATTTGTTTTAAAAAAAAAAAACTGCCAAAAATACCCAACCTACAATCAATAAAACCCCACCAATAGGCGTAATTGCGCCCAACCATTTTATATTTGTGAGGCAAAGCAAGTAAAGCGTTCCTGAAAAAATAAGTATTCCAAAAAGATGTAAATTTCCTGCCCAAGTCAAGAGTTTAGATGATTTTTCTGAATTTTTTAAGCCTAATTGCATCAAAATTCCTATCAAAATAATAGAAAAAGAATGATAAAAATGGTATTTAGAAGCTGTTTGAAAGGTTTCTACCTGACCAATAGCAATGAGCCAATCTTTCAAAGCATGTGCGCCAAAAGCTCCAATTCCTACTGCCAAAGCTCCCAAAATTGCGCCCCAAAATATAAAGTTGTTTTTCATCGTTTAAAAATTAATGTTTCAGTTTAATAGGCAAATATCGACAAAATAAACGCCGATAATCACTCTTATTCTTCAAAAAATGTTATGATTTTAGCTCAAATTTTTGTATATTAGTTATTCTAATTAGCAAACTTAACTTAGGAGTTATTTGTTAGATTATACCCAAAATCACTAAAACATAAGTTTCTCTTTACCCTTATTTTTCAATTATGGATAATCAAAATATAGCTTTGCTCAAATCGACTTTTGAGAATGCAGCTCTTAAAGATGGAAATGGCAATGAGGTTTGGTCTGCCAGAACATTACAAACTCTCTTGAAATACTCAAAGTGGGAAAATTTTGAAAGAGCTATTGCAAAAGCACAAACTGCTTGTATAAATAGTGAACAAGATGTAGATTTTCATTTTTTGAGAAAGGACAAAAAGGTGAAAACAGGAGTTAGTTCTCGTATGAAAATGGATTACCTACTTTCTCGTTATGCTTGTTATTTGATTGCTCAAAATGGAGATTCACGTAAGCAAGAAGTAGCCTTTGCTCAAACCTATTTTGCACTTCAAACTAGAAAAGCAGAATTACTTGAGGAAGAAATTCAAAGCAGAGAACGTTTGCGTCAACGCAGAATTTTGGCAAAAAATGAATTTGAGCTTTTTCAGATTGCTGATGAAAGAGGAGTGAGTAAGGCAGGTTTTCAGCGCATCCGAAATGAAGGAGATAAAACGCTTTTTGGAGGAACTTCTCCAAAAGAAATTAAAGAACAAAATGAAATTCCACAAGACAGAAATGTATCTGATTTTATGCCAGCCGTAACAATTGGTTCGAAAAACCTAGCTACTCTTTTTACAAAATTCAAAGTCAGTACAGACCCAAAAATAAGAGGAGAAGAATCAATAAAAGATACACATACCAATTCGAACCAGACCATTAGGGAAGCTTTTGAGAAAGAAACAGGAATAAAACCAGAAGATTTGCCAATGGAAGAAGACCTCAAAAAAGTAAGAGACAAGCTAAAAAACGAAGAAACGACTCTTTTTGGCTTTAAAATCACACTTGGTAAGAAGAAAAAGTAGTTGAGTCTATAAAATAAAATTATTAGTTTAGTCTAAACTATTCTTTATTTTATCTAATTTTTATGGAATAAGAATAGTTTTTTTATGTGAATTTTTATATATTTAAGAAAGTTAATTGTTCTAAAACCACTTTTTAGATAGTTAATTTAATTAACTTTTTCTTAATTTTGTACTTCTCTATTTTTATAAAGTAATTTGACTTTAATTCTATTTTACTCTTTCTTATCAAAAATATATGCGTTTTCCCCTTTTATTAGTAGTTCATTTACTGATAATTTTTTTTCTTGGTTTTTTCAAAAATATAGCTTTAGGGCAACAAAATTCTGTTTCTCCTGTTTCCCCCTCTGTGCTTTTTACGCAGTATTCTACTGATAACGGACTTGCAAACAATAGCGTGAAGTGTATTTTGCAAGATACAAAAGGCTTTATGTGGTTTGGAACTAGAGATGGCTTGAGCCGTTTTGATGCTTATTCATTTCAAAATTATAGAAGTACACCTACTCTGCAAAATGGAATTTCGGAAGGACTATCTGATACTTATGTTCTTGCCTTGGCTCAAAGTAAAAATAAAAATAATGAAACTGAAAAAATTTGGATAGGTACAAATAATGGAGGTTTAAACTATTTTGATTATCAAAGCAAAACTTTTTTTCACTATCCTGTCGCTATTAATAAACAAACAGAAAGAAGAGAAAATACAATTTCAGATGTTACAATTCAGAGCTTGGCAGTAGAGCAAAAGAATGAGAAAGAATTTCTTTGGGTAGGAACAAAACGTGGAGGTTTGCAAGTTCTTGATACAGAAAAAAATACTTTTACTACTTTTTTGAATAATGAAGAAGATTCGACTTCTTTAAAAGAGAATAACGTAACGGCGATTCAAGTTGATAAACAGGGTAAAGTTTGGGTTACGACCACAATTATACAATTATACAATCCAAAGAATAAAAACTTTAAAAACTTTTATTTTCCCAATGCTGACGGAACAGCAAGTATTTCGAAACTTTTTTTAGATAAAGATGGAAAACTTTGGATTCTGACTTGGGACGAAGGAGTTTATATTTTTGATACAGAAAAAGAAGAGTTTATCAAAAAAATACCTTCCCCACCTGTTACTGCAGCAGCACAAGATATACAGGGCGATATTTGGTTTTCTACTTTTGGAGCAGGTATTTTTAAGTATGATAAAGATGGAAATTTTAAAACAAGGTATGGGGTAGAGAATTATCAATTTGGACTCAAAGAAGCTCTAGCTTGGGATATTTATGCTGATAATATGGGTGGTATTTGGATAGGACTGTATTCAGAGGGAATAGAATATTTTTCTCCTCAAAATCAGCAATTCAGACTTTGGACAGGAGAAATAAAAGGATTAAAAAGCACAAATACGTGGGCTTTTGAGTATGAAGATGAAAATATAATTTGGTTGGCGACAGATAAAGGATTAGAAAAAGTAAAATTTGAAAATAAATATCAAAAAATAACTACGTTAGATTACTTGAAAGGTAAAAAAAATCCTTCTCTCTTAAATGGATTAGTTACGACGCTTCTAAAGACAAAAGATAAATCACTTTGGGTAGGTACGTGGCAGGGTTTAGCCAAACTGGAAAAAAATACAAATAATCAAAGAACAGAAGTTACCACTTTTGAAGTTGATAGAAGTAACCCTAATGCACTAAAAGGCGACAAAATAACAGCATTAGGAGAAGATAACGTTGGAAACATTTGGGTAGGAATGTTGTACGGACTGGCAAAGTATGATATCCAAAAGAAAAAGTTTGAACATTATTTTCCCAAACCTTCTGATTCTACGTCGCTTAATGAAGGGTATATCACAGCTATTCTACAAGATAAAAAAAATAGACTTTGGATAGGAACGAGAAATGGTTTGCATATTTATAATGCTGAGAAAAATAATTTTCAACGAGTTTTGAATGATGTGAAAAATCCAAAATCACTTAGTCATAATCAAATCAATACTATTTTTGAGGATAAAAATGGAACTCTTTGGATAGGAACGAATGGAGGGTTAAACAAACTAATAGAAGATAAAAATGACACTAATAATTTAGATTTTGTTTTCGAAATTTTTACAGAAAAAAATGGACTTCCCTCAAACGTAATTCAAGCTATTGTAGAAGATACGAACAGCAACCTTTGGCTGACTACAAATAAAGGAGTGTCGCATTATAAAAAAGAACAAAACTCATTTAGTAATTATGATAAATTAGACGGACTTCAAGCCAATGACTTCAAACGAGGTGCGCTTATTTGTCTTCCAAACGGCGTTATTTTTATGGGAGGAAAAGAGGGATTTAATGCCTTTCATCCAGATTATTTAAAGAAAAATAGTTTTGCTCCTAAAATGGCTTTTACAAATTTTAAGCTTTTTGGAGAAGAGGTTTTTGTTAAAGATTCTGTCCATAAAGATTCTCCTTTAGAAAAACCTATTAATGAAGTAGGACAAATTATTTTGTCACATCAAGACAGAGTCATTGAGTTTGATTTTACTGCTTTGAGTTATTATTTACCTCAAAAAAGTCGTTTTGCTTATAAAATGAATGGTTTCGATAAAGATTGGAGTTATACAGATGCAAACCGAAAGTTTGCAACCTACACCAGTCTTCCAGCAGGAGAATATATTTTTAAGATAAAGGCAGCCAACGCAGACGGTATTTGGAGTGAAGAAAAAAGTGTTGCCATAAAAGTAACACCTCCTTTTTATCAAACATGGTGGTTTATGACTTTTGCGCCTTTATTTATTTTGCTTTTGGGGTATTTATTTTATAAAAATAGAGTGGCTCAAATTGAAAAACAAAATGAAAAGCTGGAGCAGACTGTACAAGAACGAACAGTAGAAATAAATGTGAAAAATGAGGAGTTAAAATCCACCAATGAAGATTTGAATGAAAAGAATCAAGAAGTCTTGGTTCAAAATGAAGAGCTAGAGCAGCAAAGAGAAGAAATTTTGGCACAGCGTGATGCCATTGAAAATCAAAATTTATCATTGAAAGACTTAAATGAAAATTTAGAACAATCTTATCAAAGCTTAAATACACTGACTAGTATAGGGCAGGAGATTACATCGGTTTTGGAGCTTAGAGAAGTAATAAGGCAGGTTTATGAACGTATTCAGACGATTATGCCAGTAGAAGGCTTTGGAATTGGACTGCTCAGAGAAGAAAAAAACGAACTTTTTTATACAGGATATATCGAAAAAGATGAAGTTTTGCCAGACCATAGTGAAAATATAGAGAAAGAAACATTAGGAAACTGGACACTTAAAAATGAAGAAATAGTTTTTATAAATGACTTTAAAAACGAGCATAAATACTATATTTCACAACTAGATGAAATCATAGAAGGAGAAGAGCCTCAATCTGTTTTGTATGTTCCTTTGTCTATATCTATTCAAGGTAAAAAGAAGAAAATTGGTGTTCTGACAGTTCAGAGTTTTCAAAAAAATGCCTATACAGAAAGACATGGTAGTATTTTAAATTCATTAGCAACGTATATTTCTATTGCTCTCAAGAATGCAGAAACTTATACAGAGTTGGATGAAGCAAATGAACAGACACGTATCACAAACTTAAAATTGACTGATAGTATTCGTTATGCTCAAACGATACAAGAATCTATTTTGTCGGTTCATAATAAAATGTATCGCAATTTTACAGAATGTGAAGTGCTTTATCGTCCTGCTAGTGGTGTTTCGGGAGATTTTTATTGGTTTTCTAAGATTACACTAACAGAAAAACAATTAGGGAAAAATAATTTCTTAGATATAAATTTGAATGGTAAAGTAACAGCTAGAATTTTGGTTGTGGCTGATTGTACAGGACATGGAGTTCCAGGGGCATTTATGTCCTTGATTGGAAACGGTCTTTTGAATGAGATTATACTACAAAGAAAAATCGTAGAACCAAAGTTGATTTTGAAAAAGTTACATGAAGGTATTCGTATGCTTTTGCGTCAAAACAAAAAAGAGAAAGTTGGCAGAATGGAGCAAGTAAATCAAGATGGAATGGATATTTCTATTTGTTTGATTGCCAAAAATGAAGAAGAACAAGAAACAAAGAATTTCAAAATTGTTTATGCAGGAGCAAAACGTCCAATGTATTATACTCGTAACGGAGAGTTAAATATAGCAAGAGGCACACGAAAATCGATTGGAGGAAGACAAAAGGAAGAAGAAAGAACTTTTGAGCAAGAGCTTTTTGAGATAGAAAAAAATGAAATTATTTATCTTTTTACAGATGGAATAGCTGACCAAAACAACGCAGCTATGGCACGTATTGGCAGCCAAAATTTATTTGCTTTTATTGATTCTGTTAAAAAAGAAAACTTAGCTATACAAAAACAAAAATTAGAACAGTTTTTAGAAAATCATCAAGGAAATCAGATACAAAGAGATGATATTACTTTTTTGATGGCAAAAATTTCTTGACCTTTGTGAAATTATTTTCCTTTAAAAACAACACTTGTAAAACTACATGTACAAGATAAAAGAAACTGAAAAAATATTAGAAATACGCAGCAAAACAGCAATGGGATTTGCATGGACAGTCTTGTTTTTAGCTATTCTAATAGTTAGTTCTTATTCAGGCTTTGAATATATTTCTATAAAATGTGAACGACCAATAGGAGAAGTAACAAATATTGCAACAAAAAAAGGAAAAAATAAAAACGTAAAAAAAATATTTTGTTATATAAACTATTTTAGTTTTAAAGAAGGTCTTAGGTTAGATTCTATTCTCTTGGCTGATGTACTTCGTATGGATAAAGGCTATTCTTCTTCTTTAAAAAATGAATCTAACTCTACTTTTCATTATAATCCAACAATTATTACTACTTTACAGAAGCAATATCCGTTGCGTAGAATTTCTGATGTAGCTTTTACGCCAGAAGTAATCAGTAAGAAATTTAATGAGTTTATTATAGAAAATAATACTCTTTTCGTTTCGGCTTGGGATTGGTATATGGGTTGGTGGGGAGTTGCAGCAGGAATTTCTTTCTTAGGGCTTTTATTTTTGAGTGTTAGTGGGCGTTATCAAGTAGCTCTTTTTGATAAAGAAAAGCATACTTTTACAATAAAAAACTATGGTCTTTTAGGTTTTGTAGGAGAAGAAGGAAATTGGAAAGACATCCGAAAAATCATTTTTCAAGATAAAAAAACGGTTCATAAAAAAGGAATTTTCTTTTTAGTAAGAAGAAAAACAAGTCCTTCTGCTAAGAAATTTAAAACTAAGAAAATTTATTTTACGCATCATACAGACAAAACGTCTAAAGAAGCAGCTCAAAAAATTGCTGATTTGATTCGTCCTATTGCACGACCAAACTCGCCCAAAAATTTGAAAGTAGAGAATAAAGAAATTACTGAACAAAAATAGTAACTGATTTTACACAGTCAAACGAAACCCATAACTTTAGTTATGGGAAAATAAAATGTGCTGTTTTCTATCCTTCTTTAGCTATTTTACCACAATTAAAATCGTGGGTTTCGTTTGCAGAAATTTTATTCTTGCGTAAATATCAGTAGTAATTTCTTTATCTATATTTTTGACTTTATGCTCTAGCCTTTTTAATAAGTTCTTCCATTTGCTGCAAGTGGTGTTCGAAGGCACGCCTTCCTGTTTGAGTGATTTTATAGGAAGTATTCGGACGTTTACCAATGAATTTTTTACGAACTTCCATATAGCCACAGTTTTCTAAAGCAGCGACATGACTAGCCAAGTTTCCATCAGTAAGGTCTAAAAGATGTTTCATGGTCTTAAATTCTATCCAATCTTCTATCATCATCGCTGCCATAAGTCCTAAGCGAATACGATTATTGAATTCTTTGTCCATGTCTGTAATAATACTGCGTAAATCTGCCATAATTATTGAAAATTTATTGAGAATTAATGTATAAATTTTATAAAGTCTATTTAATTTGAATATTGTTTGATAAACAAAGTAAAAGATTAGAATCCAAATTTGCAAGTATTTTGAGCAAAAAACTAAAATAAATTACACTTTTTTTATTAGAAAATAAGATAGAAGTCTTTTAAAAGATTGACAAATTCGTCTGTATAACCTCTATTCAAATGAATATCTTTCTCATTTTTTGATTTGTAGATAACGAAATTACTTATTGAATTTTCATTTTCTTTATCTTCTTCAAATTTATGTCTCTCAAATCTCGTTATTACTCTAAATATACTTTTCTCTTTTCTAGTATAAACATTCAACCTCTTTTTTACGAATAAATTTTTAAGCTTTGCCTTTTTAATAAAAATATCCATTTCATAGGCAGGAAGTAAAATATCACATTTTCCATCTTGAGAGAGAAGTTTTTCAATAGCATCTATGAGTTCATCAAAAGAAAGAGCTTCACTATGCAAAGCGAGGTTTTTAGAAACGTTTTTTGTTTTTGACTGATGAAGGAAAAAAGGAGGATTGCTTATAATATGGTCAAATGTAGAAGAGGTGTTTTTCGAAAACTCTTGAATAGAAGTATGATAGATTTTTAACCTAGAGGTATAATTGCTGTTCTCAAAATTATTTTGAGCTGCCCAAAAAGCATTTTTTTCTATTTCTATGGCAGTGATTATTGGCTTTTGTATGAAATTACTTGAAACATTATCTGTTCGTTGAGCAATCATGAGAGATAAAAGACCTGTTCCTGTTCCAATATCTAAAATAGTTTTGCTTTCAGAAATATCAATATAACCACCAAAAATACAAGCATCTGTACAGATTTTCATTGCACAATTATCTTGATTTATACCAAACTTTTTAAATTGAAACATCTTTTATAAAATAATACTATTAAACTTATGAACACTAAAAACACACTTTTATTCTTACTTTTTTTTACTGCCTTCGGAGCTGCTTCTTGTAGTTTTGATTCTAAAAAAGTAAAAAAAGGTTATTCTACTGAAATTGAAAACAAGACTACGGATACAATTAAAGATACTTTGGTTGATGAAAAGCTAAATTCTAACTCTTCTAATCAAGTCCAAACGCAAGTCCAAAATCAAGCTCAAATAACGGAAAAAATAGACGAAATCTATCAAGTTCCGTTGCCTCAAAATTACACTAGAGAAACTGTTTCTTCAACTTCTTTTGCTTATTATCTTCGTCATCTTTCACTAAAACCAAAAGACACACCAGTAAAACTGTATAATGGAGAACTCAAAAATTATCAACAAGTTCATTATAGAGTGTTAGATGTTTCTGTTGGAAAGCGAGATTTGCAACAATGTGCCGATGCCGTGATGCGCCTTCGTGCTGAATATTTATTCAAAACGAATCAAAAAGAAAAAATTGCATTTAATTATACAAGTGGAGATGCAGCTATTTATCAAAAGTGGGCTAAAGGCTATCGTCCTTCTATAAAAGGAAATAAAGTGAGCTGGAGCTTGAAAGCTAAGGCAGATACAAGTTATACCAATTTTTTGAAGTATATGGATAATGTTTTTATGTATGCAGGTTCGGCTTCTTTGAGTAAAGAATTAAAACCTAAAAACATAGAAAATATTGAAATAGGAGATGTTTTTATACAAGGAGGTTTCCCTGGTCATGCTGTTTTGGTAGTAGATGTAGCAATAAATTCTAAGACAAATAAAAAACTGTTTTTAGTAGCCCAAAGTTATATGCCCGCACAGGATATTCATATTTTGAAAAATTTCACTACTACGACTAATAATGAGAATATAAGTCCGTGGTATGAAGTTCCGACAGATATATCAGATAAAATAGAGACTCCTCAATGGACATTTGAGCAAACGGACTTAATGAGTTTTGACTAAAAGAAGTACAATAATTACCTTGATTTATTTTAAATTTATTTTTTGAATTGTTTTTGCAAAAAGCTATCTTAGTAATTCTTATTTCTCAATAACACCATCACAAACTCTAATCTTTTTTCTATGCAAGCAAAAAACTTTAACGCTGATTCATTTTCCTCTTTAGAAAATCAACTTCAAAAACACACAGCAGCAGATTTTAATCCTACATTAGCTTTTGTTTTTGCTTCAGTTGCTCACGATATTGATGCTATTTCAAGTCTTTTTGATAAATATGATATTCAGCTTGTGGGTTGTACTACTTCTGGCGAGTTTGTAAATGATGAGGTAAGTGATGAAGCAATAGCTATTTTGCTTTTGGATATGAAAAAAGAAAACTTTTCGGTGCATATATCTGAGGAAGAAGATACGGTTTTAGCTGCCAAAAATGCAACAACAGAAGTAATAGAAAAATTTGAAAACCCTGCACTTATTGTTTTTTCAGGTGGACTTGCAACTAATGGCGACGACATCATAAAAGGAGTGAATAAGATAGGAAACTATCCTCTTTTTGGTGGGTTAGCTGGAGATGATTTCAAAATGCAAGCTTCCTATGTTTTTACAAATAATAAAAAATCAGATAAGGCTCTTTTATTCTTAGCAGTTGATAAAGAAAACGTAGATATTACAGGACTAGCTACAAGTGGTTGGAAAGCTGTCGGAACTCCAAAAATTGCTACAAAAGCAGAAGGGAATATTCTTTATACGATTGATAACGAACCTGCTTTAGATGTTTTCTTAAAGTATTTTGATATTCCTGCACCTGCCGACCGTCGTAAAGATATTGTGGCAGAAGTAGGAATGAAATATCCTTTACAGCTTCAAAGAGATGGATATACTACGCTTCGTGCGCCACTTATGGCAAATGATGATGGTGCACTTATTTTGGCTGGGGAAGTTCCAGAAGGAGCTTCAATGTTTTTTTCTATGCCACCTGACTTTGATGTAATTGACCAATCAGTTGAAGATTTGGGTTCTTTGAAAGATAATTTTCCAGAAGCTGATGCAATGGTTTTGGTCTCTTGTATTGCTCGTCATTTAGCACTAGGGCCAATGATAGAAGGAGAATTAGAAGGGCTTCAAAAACTTTGGAATGCGCCACTTATTGGTTTCTTTTCTTATGGAGAGATTGGAACTTTAAACGGAACAACTGTTTGTGACTTGCATAATGAAACTGTTTCTTTGATTCTTCTGAAAGAAAAATAAATTAAAATTTTTATAAACTATCTGTTACTAATTTATACTTTACGATTGATTATTAATTTTTTTAGATTTGAATTTAGCTAAATATCTTGAAGCATTTAAAGCTCATGTTCCTGAAAGTTCGCTATCAGAAGAGCAAGGCAAAGAACTGTCTCAACTTATAAAAAAAGTAGAGAGAGAGATTAAAATGGCTAATTTTAAGTACGAAAGAACAGCAAAAGAAAAAAAATCATTAGAAAAGCTTTTAGAACAAACCATCAAAGAATTAGAAACTAAAAACGAAAATTTAGCTGAAACAAATGCTCAACTCTCTTCAATGGAAGAAGAGCTGAGGCAAAACTCAGAAGAGCTACTGATTTTAAACGAAAGACTAGAAGAACGAGTTGAAAAAGCTGTTTCTAATATAGAAAACCAAAAAGAGCTTTTAGAAGTCAAGAATAAGCATATTTTGGATAGCATTAATTATGCAAAAAGAATTCAGAGAGCAATGCTATTATCTGAAAAAGAAGTAGCATCAATTTTCCCAAACAGTTTTATCTTTTTTTCTCCAAAAGACATAGTTTCAGGTGATTTTTACTGGCTTGCTAAAGTAGAAGAATATCGTTTTGTGGCTGTAATTGATTGTACTGGGCACGGAGTTCCAGGAGCTTTTATGAGTCTGATTCTTAATGATGGACTTAATGAAATCGTCAAGCTAAGAAAAATAGTAGAACCTGCAAAAGTTTTGGAGGAACTAAATATTTATGTAATTAGTGCGCTAAGGCAAAAGGGAAGCGCAAATCGTGACGGTGCAGATATGTCATTGTGTGTCATCGATGATAAACAAAATACACTTACGTTTGCAGGAGCTAGACAAAATTTAGTTTTTTGTAGAGATAATGAACTGATAGAAGTAAAAGCAAATCGTAAATCTATTGGTGGGTATATCAAGAACAAAGATACGCAGAAGTTTGTCTCACACGTCATAAATTTAGATTCTTATAAAGATTATTATTTTTATCTTTCTTCTGATGGTTTTGCTGACCAATTTGGAGGACAAAGTGGGGGTAAGTTATTACGTCAGAACTTTAAAAAGAAGCTTCAAGAAATCTGTAAAAAAGAATGTAATAGACAGTATAAAGAACTCAAAAAGCACTTTCAAGATTGGAAAGGAAAACAAGAACAAATTGATGATGTTTTGGTAATTGGCTTCAAACCATAAAATTGAATTGTAATATAAGAGAAACTAGCCTTTGTTGATATTTTAGCGCAGTGACATCAAGAAATACATAAAAATCTTTGCTATCAAAACACTTCAAAAAATAACTTTTTATAAGAACAACTCCTTTTTATAAAAACTACCTTTGTCATTCGTTCAAAGTGAATAATTTCTTCTGTAAAAAAGGTAATTTTACTCTTCTTATGAAAAGCTCTACTTCTACTCAAAATCCTCTGTTTTTATCTTGGTTCTTACTGATACTACTTGCTCTTATTTGGGGAAGTTCTTTTATTTTGATGAAAAGAGGTTTGCTTGTTTTTTCTCCTTTAGAAATTGGTGCGCTTCGTATTTCATCTGCTTTTATTGCCTTATTGCCTTTTGCTGTTTTCCACGCAAGAAAAATCCCTAAATCGAAATGGAAATATTTACTTATTTCTGGGCTTTTGGGAAACGCAATTCCTGCTGTTCTTTTTCCTCTTGCACAAACTCGTCTTTTGAGTTCGGTTACAGGAGTTTTGAATGGGCTTACCCCTCTTTTTACAGTTATGGTAGGTGCGCTTTTCTTTAGTCAGAAATTAAAATACAAACAACTTATAGGTCTCGGAATTGCTTTTTTGGGAGCAGGACTTTTGAGTATTGCCAAAAAAGGAGGAGGTTTTGGAGACATAAATAGTTATGTTTTGCTTGTTGTTTTGGCTTCTTTGTTTTACGGAATTAGTTTGAATGTTATCAAGAGTAAACTCTCCGAAGTTGCTTCTTTTCCAATTGCTTCGTGTGCTTTTCTTACGGTGGGTATTCCTTCTATTTTGTTTCTTCTTTTTGGAACTCCTTTTCTATCTCATTTTCAAGATGCACAAGAAATAACAACGCAAACAACACTAGTTTCTCCTATCTATTTAGTTTGGAAGTCATTTTTTTATATCGTTATTCTAGGAGTTATCGGAACGGCAATCGCTCTTATTATTTTTAATAAAGTAATTCAACTCAACGATGCTGTTTTTGCCAGTACAGTAACTTATTTTATTCCAATTGTAGCTATATTTTGGGGAGTAATTGATGACGAACCACTCCAAGTAGAACATTTTATTGGAATGGCAATGATTATTTTTGGTGTTTTTGTGGCGAATAGGTGGAAATAAATTTTTCTACAATAAATTCTCAAAAAATCACTAAATTAGTAGCACCTCAATTATAAACACAAGCTTCTTATGACCAACCTAGAATACCTAAAACAAAATCCTTATTTTCAAGAAGTACCTGAAAGTCAATTAGAATGGCTTTTGGAAGAAGCAGAATGTCAAGACTTGGAAGAAGGAGAGTTTTTGTTTCAGCCTAATCAAGAAATAACATGTATGTATATTGTTTTGTGTGGTAGGATTCGTCTTTATATTTCTCAAAAAGGACAAATGCGACAACTTGCCATCTATGAGCCTCACGAAATTACAGGACAGCTCCCTTACTCTCGTATGACAAAGTCGTCAGGGTATGGGATTGCACTAGAACCTACTAAGTTACTATGTTTTGATAAGTCAAAATTTCAAACATTGATAAAGGAAAATTATGAGCTTACAGAAGCTCTCGTCAGAAGAATGACAACCCGAGTAAGAGAGTTTACCAAAAATCAGCAGATGACTGAAAAAATGGTTTCGCTTGGCAAACTTTCAGCAGGACTTGCTCACGAACTCAATAACCCAGCTTCAGCAGTTGTCAGAAGTGCAGAATCTCTCCAAAAACATCTTCAAAATACACCAGAACAGTTTAAAGATGTAATTTCTATCAAAGTAACTCCAAAGCAAGTAGATGAGATTAATGATTTTTTGTTTGAAAAGATGAACAATCATCAAAACAGAGATAAAAATACCTCTAAAAAGACAAAGAAGTCTATTCTTCAAAAAAGTAATTTGGAAGATGAGCTTTTAGATTATATGGAAGATAGAGAAGTAAGAGATGCCTTTGACCTTGCACCTACTTTTGTAGAATATGATTTTGAAATTAAGGACTTGGAAAAAGTAGAGAAAATTGTGTCAGAAGTACATTTAAGTCCTGTTTTGAATTGGATTTGTAATAATCTGATTACTGAAAAAACGATTCAAGAAATAAAAGATGCCTCTGAAAGAATTGGTCATTTGGTTCAATCTATCAAGTCTTATACACATATGGACAAAGGAACAGATGCCACACAAGTTTCGATAGTAGAAGGAATAGAAAATACTTTGACTTTGCTTAATCATAAAATAAAAGTCAAAAAAATAGATGTAGAATTAGATTTTGAAGATAATCTACCAAAGATACAAGGACAGGCAGGAGAAATCAATCAAGTTTGGACAAATATTATAGATAATGCGCTTGATGTACTACCAGAAAATGGAGAAGGAAAACTAAAGATTGAAAGTAAAAATGACCATGATTTTATTCTGACAAAAATCATAGATAATGGGGGAGGAATCCCTAAAGAAATAATAAATAATATTTTTGACCCATTTTTTACTACAAAAGAAGTTGGAAAAGGAACTGGTTTAGGATTGGATATTACACACCGAATTATCCAACAGCATAAAGGAAGCATAAAAGTAAACTCTGAGAATGGACAAACTATTTTTGAGATTTGTATTCCAATAAAACAGCAGTCTTAGACCAAAATCAGTTTTATCCAAAACAAAAACTCTCAAAATTCACTTTAGTAGATAAGAAATTACCATTTTTTAAACTTTAATTTTTAAATACTATTACTATGGACAATAAAAAGGAAACTCAAAAGCAACAACAGAAAGAAGACAGGATTGTATTAGAAGAGTTGCAACATAACAACACCAATTCTGACCCAAATTCTCCCATGCATACACTTGATACATTGAGCGAAACAATGAATGCGCTTAAAAACAAAGGATATTCTACAGATTTTAATCTCAAAAAAGATTGCTTGGTGTGTCAGAAGGAAGGAAAAGAAATCCATGTCTATCCTTCCGAATTTGAAATTGAAGATACATTTCGTTTTGAGGGAGAAACGAATCCTTCTGATGCCTCTATTTTATATGCCATCAAATCTGAAAAACATAATTTAAAAGGCGTTTTGGTAAATGCCTATGGTGTTTATGCCAATGATATGGCTGGAGAAATGGCAAAGAAATTTAAGTAATTTCAATCAGATTTAATCATTAAAGGGAGTTTATTTTCATTCAAAATAAATTCCCTTTTTTTATAAATGAGTTTAATTTCTGACAAAAAACCATTTTACAGTTTTATATAAACCTACCCCAACATAGCCCAAAACACCTAATTTTGCTTTTTCTTTAATAGAGATTGTAATTGTTGCAAACTCTTCTAAATTATCTAGCTTATTGATTTGTCCTTTCAAAAGGTCTATATCTTGCGTAATTCTTGCCAGTTCTCGTTCTACCAATATAGCCTCCTCTACATTTCTTGCCATTTTCAAAAGTTCAATATAACGTTTTCTAGTTTCCAAGGCATTATCCAGTCGTATTTGAGCATCCCAGTATTGTTCTGTTACGTCATTTCCATAAATGTTTTTACGTGTAACCTTTCCTAGTTGCTCAATTTCTTCCACAACTGTTTCAAAATATTCACTCTTAATTCTTATAGTTGTTTCAGTCGTACTCAACCTTCCTATATATCCATCGTATTTTTCTGTGATACTCTCTAATTGTGGATTTATACTGTCTGGTAGTGTAGAAACAAGAGTTAGGTTGGCTGAATAGATTATTTTTCGTTTTTCTTTAGGTGTCTTTGGGTTTTTGGGGTCTTTAGGGTTTTTTTGAATTTTGTCTAACTCAACTTTTTCTAAACCTGCATGACTTATTTGTCCTGTTTGTCCCATCGTCGCATGAACCATTTTTGAGTGAGAGCTACAAGAACTAAACAAAATAAAGTTTATGAAAAGGATAAAAACGAGTGAGTTTTTTCTGATTAAGCATAATGAATTTCTAAAAATCATAATAAAATTTTTTGATGAAGATAAATTGATTAATTTTTTATTTCATGATGCTTGAATTATTCTTTTTGCATAAATTTTATCTAATTTATTTTACCATTTTTTACAACCAATAACTTGGAGGAATTCTCTTAACCTTTGCTCTTTTACTGACAATAGCTTACCTTTGAAAGTATATTGGGCGAAAACATGCATACTCTATTTTCTAAAATCAACTGTAAAAAAATAATGAATAAGATAAAAATAATTATAGAAAGAGAATATTTGACGAGAGTGCGTAAAAAGTCATTTATTGTTATGTCGCTTTTAGCACCTTTTTTAGTAATTGCTTTGATGGTTATTCCTGCGTGGCTTACTTCTTTAGATACAGGACAAACAGTAGTTCAAGTAGTTGATGAAGGAAACTTATTAGGTGGAATTTCAGAAATTGATAATGTAAAATTGATTTATCCTATTCAAAATAACCTTCAAGAAGCAAAAGAAAACCTGAAAGAAAAATCTAAGAGTTTTGATGCTTTATTATTGATTCCTAGAGGAATAACAGCTGATAACACAGATGGTGTTTTGCTTTTGGCTGACAAAAATATTCCTATTCAGTTAGAAAAAAAGATTGAAAGGCAAATCGCCAAAAAATTAGAAGAAAAAAAATTAGTACAACTAGGAATGAATCCAGTTTTGATAAAAGAAGCTAAGACAAAAGTAAAACTGACCGTTACCCCTCTCTATTCAGCAGAAACTCGTACCGATTCGACAGTTGCTAGTATTGTTGCCTATTTGAGTGCTGTGATGATTTATTTCTTCATTTTCTTATATGGAGCGCAAGTTATGCGTGGTGTAATGGAAGAAAAAACAAACCGAATTGTAGAAGTAATCATTTCTTCTGTAAAGCCTTTTGAGCTTATGTTAGGCAAAATTATCGGTGTTGCTTTTGTAGCTTTCACACAGTTTTTGATTTGGATTGTGCTTGGTTTAGTTCTGTTTATTGTCGTCTCTTCTGTTTTCTCCTTAGAAAATAATATGACTCAAGAAGAGGCACAAGCTATTATTGCACAATCTGGAGGAATGGCAGGACAACTAGAAACTAATTTAGCTGTTCAAAATATCTTAGAAACTGTCCAAACGCTTAATTTTCCTCTTATTATTAGTGCATTCGGATTTTATTTTATAATGGGTTATTTGGTGTATGGTGCGCTTTATGGGGCTGTCGGTTCGATTGTAGATAATCAAACAGACACGCAACAATTTATGCTTCCTATCACAATTCCACTCATTACTGCTATCGGAATTATTGGTTTAGTTGTTAATGATCCAGACGGAACAGTTGCTTTTTGGGCTTCGATGTTTCCTCTCACTTCGCCTATTATTATGATGGTTAGGATTCCATTTGAGCCACCTCTTTGGGAAGTTTTTTTATCAATGACTATTTTATTTCTGACTTTTTTAGGAATAACTTGGCTTGTAGGACGAATTTATAGAATAGGAATTTTGATGTATGGAAAAAAACCAACGTACAGAGAAGTTTCGAAATGGCTTTTTTATAAGGCATAGATTTTTGGGAAATGGGAATGAGGAAATGGAGATTGGGGAATAAAAATTACTCTTTTACCTCATGTTTTTCCAAAATAAAATCTATTACTTTAATCATCATTTCAAAAAAGTATGGAGAGGGAATTCTGTTATTTTTCTCTTCGCTTTCTATTATATAGTCTCGGTGTAAACCTCTTTTTTGATGACTGATTTGTAGTTGGCACAAATCTTTACAAACAACTTTATTGGTTTGCTTTATATATGAATTCGCTAGTTTATTAAATTTATCTAACTCATCATACATAAAATCATGATTACTTTCTGTAAAAATCTGATTATCAAACTTAAAAGCAATCTTTCTTAATTCTTCTAGTTTGCTTCTTTCTATTTTTGGCTTAAATATTTTTTTGAAAAACATGACGTATGGATAAAGATAACAAATTTGATTTTTCTGAAATAGTTTATCAAAGTAATGAGTATGGACTTATCACAACAAAAAAGATATACATTCCTGCTATTAATTTTGAAACAGAAATTTGGATTAATAAAGAACGCAAGAATCAAGTTAATTTTAGTCAAAAACAAAAACTATCCTTTGAAAAGTTTTTGAGGATAAGCAAAAAAGAAATGTCTTTAATGCAAAAAGAACTAGAGAAATATGCTCAAGAATTGATTCAAGAAAATAAAATTACTAAAAAGAGCCTCAAATCTAAAAAAGCATTTGATTTGGAATATAGAGCTATAATAGTTCCTCAACAATCAAAAACACCTAAAAATTATATTCTAGTTTTGGCAGATACCAAATGGAAAATAAAGAGAAGTGAATATGTATTAGAAGTTGAGATACTGTTTGAAAATAATGAATTTAGTTTTTTACAAGAATATGCAGGGCTTTGGACAAGACTAGAGTGGAATGATGAGTATAATATAAAAGAAAACGTGTAATTATACTAATTTGAAGCCAGTATTTTGGAGAAAGAATAGAGCATATGAACATAATAGCATGAAAAAAACGCTTTACATTTTATAATGCAAAGCGTTTTGGTGTTTTTTTATAACTTTTTAGAGTTAAACTCCAGCTTTTTCTAAAGCAGCTTGTAATTTAGGAACTACATCAAAAGCATCTCCAACAATACCATAATCAGCCGATTTGAAGAAAGGAGCTTCTCCATCTTTATTGATTACAACAATAGTTTTAGAAGAATTTACACCTGCTAAGTGCTGAATTGCTCCCGAAATACCTACTGCGATATACAATGAAGGAGCAACTTTAATTCCTGTCTGACCAACATGTTCGTGGTGAGGTCTCCAATCCATATCTGAAACTGGTTTCGAACAAGCTGTTGCTGCGCCTAAAGTTTTAGCTAACTCATCAATCATTCCCCAGTTTTCAGGACCTTTCAAGCCACGACCAGCAGAAACAACTAAATCAGCTTCTGGCAATAAAATATCGCCTTCTTGTTTTTTTACATCTGTTACTTTTACAGCAAAATCTTTAGCTCCATATTCTGGACTAAATGCTTCTACAGTAGCCGAGCCACCAGCAGAATCATCAACTGCAAGTGCATTTTTGGCAATTGTAAGCACTTTATTTTCGCCTTCTAATTTCGTATCAGCAAATGCTTTTCCAGTAAAAACACCTCTGCGAACTACAAATCCTGCATCTGTTTGAGGAAGTGCAATCACATTTGATGCAACTGTTGCTTTCATTTTTACGCCTACTCGTGGTGCTGCTGCATCAACGGTAGAAGAGCGAGACATCACTACTACATTAGCTCCTGCTTTTTGCGCTGCACCTGCAATCGCACTAGCAATCGCACCCACAGGACGAGTAGAAAGATTATCATCACTTACTTGCAAAACAGTTTTGACACCATACTTTCCAAGGTCTTCTAAGTTTTCGGCTTTATCTGTAACTAAAGCAGTTACATCACCTGCATTCATTTTGGCAGCATACGTAAGAGCCTCTAAAGAAGACTTTTTTACTGCATTGTTATCTGCTTCTATATATACTAAAACTGACATAGTTTTATTTGTTTTATGTTTTTGATACTATTTTTTTGTGTCGTTCGTGAGGACACGAGCAACGGTAGAACCGAATAAATGGTGGAAACTATCATTTGTATTCTCCAATTCCTAATTCCCATGTTCTCATTCCTAAATAACTTTTGCGTCTTCTTTCAATAGACGTACAAGCTCGTCCATATTATCAGCATCAATCATTTTTACATTTCCACGAGAAGGAGGAAGTTCAAAATTTACAACTTCTGTTGGTGCTGATTGTGTAGTAGGTTCAATTACTTCTAAAGGCTTCTTACGTGCCATCATGATACCACGCATATTAGGGATTTTCCATTCTGCAATTGGCTCTTGACAACCTGCTACAAATGGCATTTCGCATTCTACATATTCTTTTCCACCTTCAATTTCACGACCCATTTTAGCTGTCGTTCCATTTACTTCTAAAGTCATACAAGGAACTATACAAGGCATATCCAACATTTCGGCAACCATTCCGTGTACCTGTCCACCATTATAATCACTAGCTTCACGCCCCATCAAAATCATATCAAAGTTTTTGTCTTTTGCATAAGCTGCAATCTGTTCAGCTACAAAGTAAGCGTCTTTTGGATGTGCATTGATACGAACAGCATCATCTGCACCGATAGCTAACGCTTTACGGATAGTAGGTTCTGTATCTGCTTCTCCTACATTAAGAACCGTCAATTTTCCACCACTTGCGTCTTTTAATTCGACGGCACGAGCAAGTGCATAATCATCATAAGGACCAATAATAAACTGGACACCATTTTTATCTAATTCTGTACCAGCAAATTTAATTTTTGTGGTTGTGTCAGGTACATGACAAATGCAAACTAATATATTCATATAAAGAGATTGGTAAAAACGAGTTAAAAAATGAATAATTCCTTTTTCTTACTTTCTTAAATCTAATTAACTAGATTTTAATTCTTAAAAAGAAATGATTAACAAAATTGTTTGGAATGTGTGTGAATCTAACTGCGAATATACGGCATGTTATTTAAAAGCGCAATTTTGTACTGCATTGTCATCAGAAAATACATATTTGCTCAATTTTTTGATGCAAATTGATTCAATAAGTCATTATCTATCAGTTCTATAATTTCTCTAGCTGTTTGTACGTCAGGGCTTCCTTCTCTCAAAACATTTTTCAAACTATCTGTTGCTTTTTCGTTATATTCTCTTCCACAAGGAGTTTCTAGGTTTGCGCCATTTTTAATGAGTAAATCCAGACAAGCAATAAAGTCTTCATTTATTTCCATTGGAAAATCAATTCTCTTTTGTTCGTACTTAGAATAAATTGCGTAAAAAAGAGGTGTTTGTTTGATTTTATAAGGATATGTTTTTGGATTTTTATAAGTGAATTTTTTCTCCACTTCTGCCCCGTTTTCTAATAAGAATGTTACCATATCTACATCTCCTATCTTTGTAGAATAAGCTAAAAACGGATAAGGACAACCATAATCTACTGATATAGAACCATCCAAAATTTTTGCTTTTATAATCTCTATATCTCCACTTGTATATTCATTACAGGTAGATTCTCTCTGATAAGTGGTGATTCCCAAATAACTAATCGTTCCAACAATGCCTATAAATATAGAGGCAATGATACTGATAGCTAGAATAGTTGTTATCTTTTCGCTCATTATTTCTTTAAAATTTCAAGTTTATGGTTCTTTATGAATTCGATTGCAATTTTCATTTTTGATGGGTCTGTACTGCAAGTCTGACCTATCAAAAATAAGTATTTCTAATTCGAATAGCTTATTTTGTCCAAGTCAGACCGTCGGTACAGACTTGAACAAAATACAAGTTAAGGGTTGCAACTAAAATCATATAGAACCAAATTTATTCTAAAATATCTAACAAATCATTAGGGATTTTATCATCATTGCGTTCGTTATACCAAGAAATAGACTGAATGAGCCAGTTTCCTTTTGCACAAATAAGTTGAATGCTATTTATTCCTTTTGTAGTAGGTTCTCCATTTAATTCAACCTTATTAGTAAAGATACTAAAGCGTTGTGCTATTTTTCCAAAAATTTGAGTTCGGTGTGAAACCTCTTGTGTAAAGAGCTGAGGAATATCATTTTGTTCTATCTGACGTTGTAAAACCTGTGCAAACGTACGAACATCTAAAAACATAGGCGCATCAAGGTTTGCATTAATAAACTGTGCGCTACTTGTAAAGCAATCATGAAAATTTGACCAGTTTGGTGCTGTCCCTTCTGAAAAAGACATGCTTTTGTACAATAACTCTATTCGTTTCTGAATGGCTTCTTCTTTACTTTTATGTAATAACGAAAAATCAGTAGTTGGTTCTTTATCAGACTTTTGTCCAAGTTCTTTCATAGTCTAAATTTTATTTTATCTCTTTTGAAAAATACTCTTATTGAGGTGGAGTAAGAGAATAGATGTAAATTTAAGATAAAATTTACTTTGTTGTTTGATTTTCAACGTTAATTACTGTTTTTTTTATAAAAAATAAAATCCTACTGAATAAATGATTCAATAGGATTTTAGAATTGAAGCTGTTTAAGAATAGGTTTTATACGTGTATTTGTTGGTGTCGCTACGCTAAAATATCAACAAAGGCTAGAAATAGGATTTTTAAAATGCTTAAATTTTATTTCCTTAAATACTATCTCTTATTTGGGTTTTCACTCTCAACGGGTGTTTCTATGTTTTCTAACAAATATTTATCTTTATTCTCTTCTGTAATTGGGTCAAAGTCTTCTAAGCTTACCAAAATACCACGTAATCCCATTTTTTCTTTTAAGTTTTTGTTATAAACTTCGGCATGTTCATAACTATAAAAAGGTCCTAGAAGTAATCTATATAACATTTTACCATCTATTTCTACGAAGGTTACTAGAATATTGTCGTGCCAATGTACTTCTAATTCAGAAACATTGTTTACTAAGTTCTGATAGTTTTCGAAAACACCTAGCTGAATTCCGATGGTCTTTTCCTCAACTCCATAAGGACGAATACTAAAATGGTAAACTTCTTGAATTTCTCCTTCTGTCTGTAATTTTAATGATAATTCTGGGTTGGCAGCCTTTGCAAAAGCAGAAGCTCTATCATCTGGAGAGCCTGTTTTGCTTTCGTGCAATTTCAAACGAGCAATCATTTGTTTGGGACTAAGGTATGATGTAATTCTATCAACAAGTTTACCTTGAGGCGTAAAAATCAAAATTTGAGGGAAGCTTTTTACCTCGTACTTTTTTACGACATAATCAGCATATAACGAAGGAGCTTGTAGCTTTTGAGCTAAATAACGCTTTTTTACGTACGTCTGAACATACTGATTAGCAAAAGTAACTGAATCGAATTTGTTGTTTTTTGCATGAACAAACACAAAATAAGGTGTATTTTTCTTCTTTCCTTCCTCTTGTAACTGGTCAAAAGAACCTGCAAAAAAAATCATTTTATTTACTGAAATTTGAGCAAAAGTAGGAGATAAACTAAGCAAGAAGCCTATAATAAAGAGTAATCCTGCTTTTTTATAAAGGAAATTGAATTTTAATGAATTGAAATGAGACATAAAAAATGAATTAGAGATGAAAAAATTTCTTTATTTTAATTAGGTAAGCAGACTTGTAGGAATGCTAGTAAATTAAGAATAAAGATAGGAATAATTTGTTTTGAGATAAAAAATATTCAAAAACTATTTTTCTATAAAACGGCAAAAGAATGAAAAGTGTTTTAAGAATAAGATAAACCTCAAGGAATTTTTTGTGTGGTTATATTACTATTTTTTATTCTGTTTACGGATAATCATCAATAATGAGTTGTTTTACATTTGATAGTCTGCCTTTATAATGATAAACAGATATAGACATTCCCTCTCTTAATTTATAATAAGGAGCATAAGTACCTTTTCTGTCACTCAGATATATTTCTTTTTCTTTTCCATTTTCATACCTTATTACACAATAGTAAGATTTTGTCTTCTGTTTCCCCGAACTTATAGAAAAATGTTTATTTATTAATTTTGCTTTCTCTACTTTAGTATATTGAATATTATATAGACTAATTATATTGAGAATGTTAATTATAAAGAAAAGATAAGCCATAATAAGCATTAAAGAAAAGAAAAACACTTTTATACCGTCAGTTTTCTTTAGATTGTAATTTCTTAAATAATACAGAGAAAACACGAAATGAATTAATATACTAATTCCAATAATATAATTATACATATCACCATTTTTGTCTATATAAAACCCTACATTATTCAGTTGATTTGGATGCACATACTCAGGTAAATGAAATGCAATTATTCCATATGCAAGAGTTAGAACTATCACTATTGCTAATCTTATGTAACCTTTCGTTATTGTCATATCATAAATATTTATACTCAATAGAAAACCTTATTTATTTTTTCTGCAAATCAAATAAATAAAAACGTAAAATTTGAAAACAATCTAAAAAAACACTACCTTTTGATATGCAATTTTTTGTTAAATGGCATCGTATTAATAATTAATTACGAGTTATGAATTATCAATTACGAATTTGAAATACAATATGGTCAAATTCGCCGTTGTTGCTGCACTCATCAATTACACAATTACCCAAATTTTATGAATCACTTACTTAACAAAAGCCGTTGTTGGTGTTTTAGCGATAGCGACACCAACAACCCAAAACTACTCAATATTTTTGCACTTGGATTTTTATTTTGGCTCGTTTCCTGTGCCTCTACGGAAAAGCTACAAGTCATCGACCAAAATTTTGGAGAGCAAATCGCCCTTCAACAAAACCTTACTTTTACATTCAATCAAGCCATTGCAAAACCAGAACAATTGGATGTTTGGCAGGAGATTGAATATTTAGATATAAATCCAAAAGTAAAAGGGAAGTTTAAGTGGACAAGTCCGACAACACTTATTTTTTCCCCAGATGAAGGATTTTCTCCTAATACAAAGTATCAAGTCAAACTTACTCAAAATCTGATTGCAGAACTTACAAAGAAAAATGTTGAGATTGATAAAGAAAAAAAGTTTGAATTTCATACGCCTTATCTTGACCTTTCGACAGCACAAGCCTACTGGAGTACAGATGCCAAAGGTTCGCCAGAGTTACTTTTGAATCTACTTTTTAATTATGACATTAATCCTAGTGCATTGAATAGTTTGCTTTCACTTTCCACACTTGGAATGTCTGAAACAGGAAATGGAACAGCAGCAAATTATACCTTGAAAAGTAATGAAGCAGGGAAAAATATTCGTTTAGTTGTAAAACCTAATGTAAGCGATAGCAAAGAATTAGCAGGAAAAACGATTTCTATCAAAATAAAAGAAGGATTGAAGATGACAAAAGGCGACGGAACTGCTCCAGAGATGTCATTTAAAACAGATATTCCAGACCCACAAACTTTTGAAGTTACGCAAGTTTCTTCCTATAAAATGAATGGAAAAACAGTTGTACGAGTTCTAACAAACCAAAGTGTGCAACAAAATGAAGCACAGATTAAAGATTTGATTTCGGTTACGCCACAGCTTCGTACAGAAATAGAAAAAACAGATGCAGGTTTTTTGGTAAAAGCCAATTTCAAAGATGAAACAAACTATCAGCTTACTATCAATCAAGATTTGAAGGGAGTTTTCGGAACAAAACTGACAGCCGAATATCAACACGTTTTGCTCTTTGGTGGAGCGCAGCAAGAAATTTCTTTTGTAGATGGTAAGGCTTCTTATTTGACTTCAAAAGGTGAAAGAAATATAGGTGTAAATATTTACGGATTTGAGAAAGTAGAATTGGAAGTATATAAGATTTATGAAAATAATATTCAGCATTTTCTTAGAGAAGTAGTTGGTTTGTACGACTACTCTGATATGGATAGTTATTTTTATGGCAACGATGAGAAAAATTATGGCGATGTAATTCTCAAAAAAGACATGAAAATTACAGATTTCAAAAAGGCTGGAAGTAGTTATGCTATCGATATGCGTGAGGTAGTGGCAAATGATAGCCGTCCGTTTGAAGGAATGTATTATGTAGTGGTGCGTTCAAAAGATGACCGTTGGATAAAAGACCGTCAGATTGTTTGTGTTTCAGATTTAGGATTCATTGTTCGTAGAAGTGATGATGAGATTTTTGTTTTTGCCAATTCGATTATGAATGCGACACCAGAAGAAGGAACACAAATGCGACTTATCAGTACAAGTAATCAGACTATCCAAACGACAAGAACAGATGCTGAAGGAGTAGCTAAATTTACAGGACTAAAAAAGCTAGGCGAAAAATATAATTTCCAGTTTATCACAGCTCAAAAAAATAACGATTTTAGTTATATCCATTTAAAGCAAAATCAAGTTTCTACGTATGGATTTGAAACCGATGGAATTTATCCCACAGCAGGAAGTTATCAATCCTTTATTTATCCAGAGCGTAATTTGTACCGTCCAGATGAGAAAATTAGCTTTAAAGCTATTATTAGAAATTGGGAAGATTGGAAAAGTGTAGGACAGATTCCTGTAAAATGGAAAATCTTGATGCCAAACGGCAGAACATTAGTAGAAAAACAAAACCGTCTTTCAGAAGAAGGAACTTTTGCAGCTACTATTCCTCTTCCAAGTACAAGCGTAACAGGAAGTTATACGATTGAAGTTTATACCTCAAATGATGTTTTGTTGGCTTCAAGAAATATAAATGTAGAGGAATTTATGCCACAGCGTATAAAAGTAGCTTCAAAACTCAATGAAGAATCTGTAAAGAGTGGGCAATCTATAAATTTAGAAGCAACAGCAACAAATCTTTTTGGTCCTCCAGCAGCCGACCGAAATTATGAAGTACGCTTAACCTACAACAAAAAAGCCTTTTCTTCAAAAGATGAGAAATATAAAGATTACAACTTTTATTTGAATATTGGAAATAATCAAATGCCTTCCTACGAAGATTATGAAAATACAGGAGAAACTAATTTGCAAGGCAAAGTAACAGAGAGCGTCAAAATACCGAATACATTTGAAAATATCGGACTGATGCAAGGAACTTTTTATACAACTGTTTTTGATGAAACAGGACGACCAGTAGGTTCAAGAAAGAGTTTTGATATAATTACGCAGCCTTATTTTATGGGCATAAAAAGATTAGATTATTATTGGATTGGTCTTAATCAACCTCTCAATTTTCCACTCATTGCCCTTGATTATGATGGAACAGCGATTCCTGCAAACGCAAGAGTTCAAGTTGTTCGTTATGATTGGCACACGGCTTTAGAGAGAAGGTACAACGGTCAGTATAGTTATGTTTCGAAGTATAAAGAAATAGTAGAGTATGATAAAGAAATGAAAGTCAATCCGTCTGGAACTTCCGTTACTTTTACACCAAAAATTTCGGCTCGTTATGAGGTTCGTGTTTCTCTTCCAAATGCCGAAACATATGTAGCCACAACTTTCTATGCTTATTATTATGGTTCGGTTTCAAATTCTTCTTTTCAAGTAGATAAAGCAGGGCAGATTGATATTACACTCAATAAGAAAAAGTACAATGCAGGAGAAACAGCAAAGGTACTTTTCAAAGCTCCTTTTTCGGGTAGAATGCTCGTTACTTTAGAAAAAGATAATGTCATTGAACACAAATATATTGATGTAGAAAATCGTTCGGCTTCAATGGATATTCCGATTACAGATGAGCATTTACCAAATATTTATTTGAGTGCGACGCTTATTCGTCCACTTTCGAATAATGATGTTCCTCTTACAGTAGCTCATGGTTATATTCCGATTAGAGTAGAAAATGAAAAGGAACACAAAATTGATTTAGAAATTACAGTCCCAGAGCGTATGCGTTCTTCTCAAAAACAAAATATTCTTGTCAAGACAGGCAGACCAATGGAAGATGTAGAAATTACGATTGCAGCCGTTGATGAAGGAATTTTACTGATAAAGAATTTCCAAACGCCAGACCCTTACAATTATTTCTTTCAAAAAAGAGCATTAGGCGTAAAAGCATTTGATATGTATGAACGTCTGTATCCAGAGTTTAAGGCAAATATTCAAAACTTCGGAGCAGGTGGGTATGATTTAGGAAACCGTACCAATCCGATGGCAAACAAACGTGTAAAACCAGTTTCTTTTTGGTCAGGAACACTGAAAACAAACTCAAAAGGCGAAGTTAATTATACTATCGATGTACCACAATTTTCAGGAGATTTGAGGATTATGGCTGTGGCTGTACAGGGTGCAAAATTTGGCAGCGCAACGGCAAATATGAAAGTGGCAGACCCTATCGTAATTTCGGCAGGTATTCCTCGTTTTCTTAGTCCAAAAGACAAAATTACGATGCCTGTAACGATGAGCAACACCACCGAAAAAGTAGCACAAGCAACCGTTACTTTAAAAACAAAAGGTGCAGTTTCTCCAGATGGAAAGACAACACAAACGGTTACTATTCAGCCAAATAGCGAAGCAAAAGTAGATTTCAAAATCAATGCAATTGAAGCTGTCGGAACGGCAAATATTGATGTTGAAGTGGCAGCTTTAGGCGAAAAATTCAATCAAACGACTGATATTACGGTTCGTCCGTTTACTTCTCTTTTGAAAGAATCTGATGCAGGAAGCGTAGAAGGTGGAAAAAGCAAAACGCTTAGTTTCAAACACGATTATGTACCAACTTCGGCAGATGCAAAACTTGTTGTGAGTAAGTCGCCGATGGTTCAATTTGTGAAATCTTTAGATTATTTGGTGCGTTATCCGTATGGTTGTGTGGAGCAGACTACCTCAAGTGCTTTCCCTCAACTCTATGTAAAAGATATTGCCGAATCTATTGGGAAATCATTGAGTTATAATCTAAACCCTGATGAAAATGTACGTTTTGCAATCGGAAAACTACAATCTATGCAGCTTTACGAAGGAGGACTAAGTTACTGGCAAGGTGGACATGAAGCGAGTTGGTGGGGAACAGTCTATGCAACGCATTTCTTGACAGAAGCTAAAAAAGCAGGGTATGAAGTAAATGATGAAGTTTTGGAAAAGGCACATGATTATCTACTTACCAAAATTAAATCAAAAGATACCGAACGTCTGTATTATTATAATATCAACGGACAGCTCACGTCAAGACCAATTGCCAACAAATCTATTTTCTATTCTATGTATATTTTGGCAATGGCAGGAAAGCAAGATGCTTCGACGATGAATTATTATAAAGCAAATAAGCATTTATTAGCGATTGATTCTCGTTATTTACTAGCTGCAACGTATAAATTATTGGGAGATAAGGCGAGTTATACAACTGTTTTGCCTCCATCTTTTTCAGGAGAAAAATCTCAGCAGTCTTTGGGTGGAAATTTCTATTCTTATATACGTGACCAAGCTATTTCTTTGAACGTATTGTTAGAGCAAGACCCAAAAAATCCACAAATAGGAACTCTTGCCAAACAATTATCTGAACAGTACAGAGCAAAACGTTATCTCAATACACAAGAACACGCTTTTACGTTTTTAGCTTTAGGAAAACTAGCACGAAAAGCAAATAATAGCAATATTACAGCTCAAATTTCGGCTGGAGGCTCTAACCTTTCGGCGTATGAAAACGGAACAGTTGTTCTTACAAAAAATCAAGTTTTGGATAAAGAAATAACTATCCAAACGAGTGGAGAAGGCGATTTGTATTATTTTTGGGAGAAAGAAGGAATAAGTCTGAAAGGCGATTACATACAAGAAGATAAAAATATTCGTGTTCGTCGTACATATTTAGACAAAAAAGGAAATGTAATTACTGGTAATGTCAAACAAAATCAATTAGTAGTTGTCAGAATAGAAGTGATTTCTACTTCGGTAGATGTCATTGAAAATGTAGTGATTACTGATATGCTTCCTGCTGGTTTGGAGATAGAAAACCCACGACTAGGAGGAGCGCAACAATTTGATTGGATAAAAAATGCTTCTTCGCCAGAACATTTTGACTTTAGAGATGATAGAGTAAATATTTTTACGGATGTCAGAAAGAAGAAGCCACAATATTATTATTATCAAACTCGTGCCGTTTCAAAAGGAAATTATAAAGTCGGTTTGATAAGTGCTGATGCGATGTATGATGCTTCTTATCACTCTTATCACGGTGCTGGTAGCTTAGTGGTGGAGTAGGTTTTATGATTTTGGCTACAATTATTTAAACCCTAAGGGCTTCAAAACCTTTAGGGTTTTTGTTACAACTTTCATTTTCGTATCTTCGAAAAAGGATATAATAAACTCAATAGAGATAAAACTATGATTACTTCACTAGACCAATTAGACTTTAATAAAGTCTATTCATATTCTGACTACATAACATGGCAGTTTGACGGATTTGTAGAACTTATAAAAGGAAAAATATTTCCTATGTCTGCACCTTCTCGTTTGCATCAAGAAATTTCAATAAATCTAAGTGCTTTGTTGAAAATATACTTAAAAAGTAATCATTTAGAGTGTAAAGTATATGCAGCTCCTTTTGATGTTCGTTTACTAAAAAATCCGAATGAGTCGTTAGAGCAAAGACTTGGCAAAACCGATAAAGAAATTTATACCGTTGTGCAGCCAGATATTTGTGTGGTCTGTGATTTAGAAAAACTAGATGACAGAGGATGTGTAGGTTCGCCAGATTTAATTATTGAAATTGTATCTGAAAAAAATGCAGCCAATGCAAAGAGAGATATAAAAGACAAGTACGAAATTTATGCAGCCAATGCAGTAAAAGAATATTGGTTGGTTCGTCCGTTGGAAAAAACGGTGCAAAAGTTTGTTTTGAATGATGCCAATAACAAGTACGAAGTAGCAGGTTTTTATGGAATAGATGATATTGTACCTTGCTACACTTTGCCTAATTTGGATATTGAAGTCAATGAGATTTTTGAATGATATTGGTGAGGTAGTTACAAAAATCTATCGGAGATTCTTTACTCCAAAACAGGATATTCAAATTTTATATTTAAGGGTATGTCTTCTACCTTATTTTCATAATTCATACGCTGTACATTTAGTATTATGAATTTAATTATATCCCCTTTCTTTGCTTTTAGGTAGGGTAAATCAATAATTAAAGAAAGTAAAAAGAAAAAAAAGAAAATTTTTTATCAAAAATCGCCTTTTGTGTACAACGGAGGGCGATTTTGTTGTTTTCTATCAAAAATACTCAAAAAAAACGAAAATTAAAGTTTTCGCTATTCGTTCGCTTTGACAGACCTTGTTCTTCTGCATTCGTTCCGATGGTAAATGACTGTTTTTGAGTGATTTAGCTAAAACAAATACTCATTTTATGCACCTAATGCACGGAAACGCATTTTTCACTAGCAAAACGCTATAAAACCTCTAATAACACACTAGCAGCGATTTATAGCCACTTTCTAGTAAAAAACTAGCAATATTCTAGTATAAATGTGAAAATACAGACCTTACACTATTCCTTACCCATTATTCGCTGCTTTTATAGCCTTGTAGCTCCTTTTTAAGCCTATCTACCTCATTGCGTAGCATTTTATTCAATTCCTCCTTATCAGTGATGCGCTGCTCAAGACTAGCAATGATACGCTCCTTATCTTCTAAGGACTTTCTCAAAGCCTCTATTTCATAGCTATTACCTTCTTTATGGGAAGTGTTATCGGATTTAGTATAAATGTCCCCCGCTTTGTCCCCCGCTTTGTCCCCCGCTTGTTTAATATCTTGCTTATAACGAGATTTTAGTTTAGCTTTTTCAACAAGTTCTTGATTAGTATTTTTATCAACTATATTCAAGAATTCATCTAAAGTTAAATCAAAAAAGTCTGCTGCTTTTTGAGCAAGTTCTAAAGTAGGTTGTTTACCATTTTCATAATGCGATATAGAGCCTCCTGAAACACCTAATGCTTTACCTAAAGCTCTTTGGCTCATATTATCATTTAGCTCTCTGCAATATTTTAAACTTATTCCGAATTGAGATATTTCTGTATTGTCCATTGTTTAGAATCATTATAAATAGAAGTGATTTTTGATTAAAATTTTTAACGTTGAATATTTTTATTATATTTGTGTATCGGATAAGCGCAACAAAATATATCAAACAAAAAATTATCAACAATGAGTAAAGTTTTAATCACAAATAAAATGGTAGGCGATATTGTCGGATTGAGTCCTGATACCGTAAGAGCCATTCGTAAAGGCAGAAGAAGAGATACAAGAGGCGTAAAGCAAGTTGTAGAAAAGCTGCGAGAATCTTTTGCAGAAGCAAAAGAAGAAGTCGCTCAAATCCATAAAGGAGAGCGTAATTTGACAAAGTAGTCATAGTTCAAAAAGTTATTCAATTAGATATTTTCTCAAAAATAAAAATTTTAATCGTTATGGCACATACATTATCAAGATATATGAAAAAAAAGTATATCCCATTTTCAGAACTAACAAAAACTCAAAGGAAGAAAGTAATCAAAACTCGTACACTTGAATTACTATCATTTGGAGATAATTCTAAGGCTTTTTCATTTCTGCAAGTTGCTAGAATGTACTACCACGAAGCTACAAGGGTAGATGAATTAATATGTCGCTCATTTTTCAACTAAAAAAACACACTCTTTAGAGGTATTTAATAAAGAAATTTAAGATTATTCAATTAGATAAGTGATAAAAACCCTCATTTACTGAATGAGGGCTTTATAAAAAAGGCTAATGAATATCTTATACAATAATTATCACTTATCAAGATTATGAACAACTCAACTCAGAATATTGAATTAATGAACGATAGAATTATCGTTTCATACAAATTTTTAGAGAACTGGTACACTCGTCCAAGAAGGGGAGTTGCTAAAGGTCTTTGGGAGTCTGCAAAAAAAGGCTGGGTATTCTTTGATAGTGTTATTGCTGCTAATAATAAAGTTTGTGCAGTAAAAGACAAAAAAGACTTACCTACTCTCAAAGAATTAGAAGCCATTTTAGCAGAGGAAGTAAAGAAGCCTTCTAAGAAGTTGCTAGATGAAGCTCGTACTTGGGAAAAAGACAATGAACTGTCTTACTTCTTGTCTATGTATGAAACGACACAGGCTTATGAATATGCTGCCATATCAGCGTGGAAGCGAATGATATACTTTTTGGGCGATAAGAAAAACAAAATCACACTTAAAGCAAAAGGCTTTAAGAACAAAAAATCATTCTTACAGGAGTGTGTAAAGTGTATTCAATCTTTGAATTTTACAAAATGGAATTGCAAAGACTTTGTAGTCTTGAATCAGCAGGTATTTGTACAGTATAAAAAGTTGGTTGAGCAGTTTGGAGATGATGCCTTTAGAAAAATTATTGATGAGCGCACGGAGGTTTCTTGTAAGAACTCTTCTAAGATAACGGAGCAAATACAGCAGGATTATTTGGTTTACTTAGCTTCTGACCATCGTAAATTTAGCTTTGAGTTAATCACGGAATTGTACAATGCAAAAGCAGCCGAAAAAGGTTGGGAGGTTTTGAAAACGCCAGCTCCTGTAATTACATTTTTAGAGCAACCTTCTGTGAAGCCGATTTGGACAATGCAACGTGAGCCAAAACTCTACAATGACACATATATTCCTACGATTGGACGTAAAAAGCCCTCTTTTGCAGGTGCAATATGGGAATTTGACGGTACGATAGTAGATATTTATCATAGTGGAGGAGAAGATAAGCAGCAATTATACGCTCGTATTTATTGGATTGCAGTCATTGATGTAAAAACGGAGGCGATTATAGGCTATCATATCACTAATTCAGAAACTTCTGATGCAGTTGTGAAGGCTCTAAAGAGTGCCGTAAGCATAACAAATACAGTTCCTCACCAAATCAGAACAGATAATTCATCAGCTGTTCAGTCGCTAATGAAGCAAGGTAAAAAAGAAGGAGGTAAAAACTTCTTTGAAAAACTAGCCAAATATGTAACTCCAGCAGCCGTCGGAAATGCACGAGCAAAAACGATTGAATCGGTTTTCAAACGCTTCCAAGATAGCTTAATGAGATTACATCCATTTTGGGCAGGAATGAATTTGACTGTAAAGAAGGATTCTAACCGAATGAACAGAGTTTGGATACAAGCAAACATCAAAAATGCTCCTACTCACAACGAGCTTATCTCACAACTTGAGCAGCTTGTAACGCTTTGGAATGCTGATACAATGAAAAAAGACACGACAAACGTATCAAGATGGCAGCAATACAAAAACGATGCTGACCAACAAAGAACAGCATTAAGAGCAATTTTTAACGATGCTTTTTTAATATCTGCTCGTGGAGATGCCAAAACAGGATTGATTACTTATAGAAACGCAGGATTAAAAATCACTTGGAATAAGCAAGAGCATATATTCAAAGTAGTTGATAGAGACATCAATAGCTCACTGATAGGAAAGAAATTCATAGTCAAGTTTGATGCTGATGATTTGAGTAAAATTTGGCTTTACAATGCTGATGGAACGCCTTTTACTTGGCAAGAAGAACATTTAAGTATTGATGCTTACGAAGCTGCACCCGATTATTTGGGAGATAGACAAGAAGGAGATGGTCAGCGCATCGCTGCAATGCAGGAAGAGCAGAAAGAAGTCAAACGTCAGCACAAAATAGAATATTTAAAAACATTGGATAGACTGACTGCTGAAGACATGAAAGAATCTATCACAGCAGCATCTATTAAAAAGGACCTTATGAATGATGCCGAAATCATCGCTAAGGAAATGGGAATGAATGGTAAAGCTGTATCATTCAGACAATCAAAAGAGCGTCAAAAAGAATCCGAAAAAGAAGAAATGACTTTGGAGGAATACAGAAAACGTCAGCTTGAAAAAGCTGCATCTTAAACAAAAAAAGCCCCTGCACGACAACCAAATCGCTTTGCAAGGGCTAGAAAAATAAATTTCTAACATAAAATTAACAAAAAAATGGCAAAGCAGAAAATTCAACTCACAGATTACGAACAAAAAGTAGGTACAGAACTCAATAATTACTTACAAAGCACAGGTTTATCTTTGGCTGAGCTTATCTCTAGACACTCGCTAAATAGTGGCTATGTAAGAGCTATTGCAGGTTTTACTAAGATTGAAAGCAAGATAAAAGGAGGTACTGAGCTATATCCTAAGCTTTCTTACTATAAAAAAGTAGCTCGTATTATTGGCATAAAGGAAAATAACTTTTGGCATCACATAGATACTATTCAATACAAAAATGTTTTTGCTATCTGCGAGAAGGCTCAGTCTGATAAAGACTTGAGGCTCATAGACGGACAGCAGGGTTATGGCAAAACATACAGTTTGGAAAGCTACTGGAGAACAAACAATGAAGTAGCCTATGTAAAGATGATGAAGAAATGGAATAAAAAGACATTCCTTCAAAAAATTGCCAATAGTTTGAATATCAGAAAGGCTGACAGTTATTCAATATCTGCAATTCAAGATAAGATAGTAGATGTTTTGAATAGTGAAGATTCAAACTGGTTACTCATTCTTGATGAGATGGAACAAGCATCTAAAAGTATGTGGGTAGGAGTTATCAAAGATTTGATTGATGATACTCAAATCGGCTCTCACGACAGGTTGTGTGGATTTGTTATCTGTGGAAGTGGAATAAATGAAAAAGTCAAAGGTTGGACACACTCAAGAACTGCAAAGCAAGGAGCGAATCAGCTTTGGGATAGGCTCTTTGGAAGCTGGCAATTATTAGAAGGCTTGAAAGAAGGTAAATATGCCCTTTCTGACTGGAAAGCTACTATCAAAATAGCACTTGACAATACAGGTGTAGAAATGGAGAATGAAAAAGATGTCATTGAATGGCTATCACTTCTCAACACAAAACGCTCACTCTCAAAAGTAGTAGATAGAGCCTGTCAGTATGCTACTAAAAACAACAAACCTATATCAGCAGAAATGCTAGATATGCTTTACGGAAAGGAGTTGAGCTATGGCGAATGATAATCAAAAATACTACAAAATGGATTACAACGAATCAGAGGAGTTCATTTGTATAGCTTCTGAATGGAGTGATGGAGCTTACCTTGCTTTTTTTGATGATTGTTTGAGTCATTTTTTAGAAATGACCTTTGAAGACAGAGAAGAAATAAGATACCTCAAAAACTCTTATGAGTTTAAAAAATGGTTCTCTGTCTATTTTAGTAAACGCAATCAGTTCATTGTAGAGGAAGTGATAAAATGGGATTATTTGCAAAACTGTTGGGTATTCAAAGAGCAAATGGAATCTCATGTAGCTACTTACAAAGCTAGAAATTCAGCAGCTTTCAGAATGTATTATTCTTACTTAATCAAAGATTATAGCACTGTAGATTTTGATAAAGAACACTACTTGAGACTTCAAAAAACAGCAGAAATTAAAGTAGTAGAAGAACAAACACTTCTTGTAGCTCACGAAGCAAAACAAGAAAAAACGCAATCAATTTTCACTTGGATTTTCGCTCAACTAATGAGCTTTATTATATAAATCAATTATTTATTCACTCTTAATTTTTAATTAAAATTATGGCAAAGGCAACTGAAGTAGTAGAAGAAAAAATCATAAGCAAAAACGAAGCTGTTGATGCTTTTAGAGCTTACAACGAAGTTTTAGAAAAGGAAAATCAACTTGATGCACGTACAGAAACTCGTAGAAAAGAAGAACTGGCTGATTATGCTGATGTGATTAATGAAATCACAGAAATCACAAAAGGCATTGCAGAAGAACACGCAGCAGAACTCAAAGAGCTTGACGAAGAAAAGAAAATAGCTGCTCTGACCGTACAGCAATATCTAACTCAAATATCTTCTGAAAGTACAGAGTTTGCAGGGTTGGGAAAAGCTGTTTTTGTAGAGAAGGGACGTACTTACTCTATCAATGAAGACAAAGATATGGTAGAGGTTCTTGAGCTTTTTAAGTCTAAATACCCAGATTCTTACGAAGGGTATTTTACTGAATATCCAAAATTTGCTTTCAAAAAAATGGATGGTCTTATAAGCCTTGGGTTAGGCTCAAAAGAAGAGTTCAAAAAAATGGGTATTGATTACTCTTCTGAAAGAGAGTTTCAATTAAAACCAATCAAAAAGTAATCAAAAACACCTTTCTAGCTAACTACTAGATAGCAGCTAGAAAGGTAATAAGGGCGTGTAGTGAGTGGTTAAACGGTTCGTTTGCAAAACGAAAAATCGGGGGTTCGAATCCCTCCACGCCTTCAAAAATTCAAACGACAACCAAACTAAATAAAACTATGAATTTCAATCTCAAAAAACCGTGCAAAAATTGTCCTTTTCGTAAGGATTGTAAGAAAGGATGGTTAGGTGAAAATAGAGCTACAGAAGTAGCAAACTCACCTTTTTCGGATACCACTTTTGCGTGTCATGAAACAACTGGAGTAAAAAAGGGAATAGATAAACCTATTCAAGAACACTCTCAGTGCGCTGGTGCAATGCTCTTACTAGATAAGGAGCAGGGCGTGGATAGCAATATGATGTTTCGTTTAGCTACTTATGCTTTTGGTTTTGATGCTGAAAAATTACAAGGTTACGAACTTGTATTTGATAGTAGAAATGAAATGATTGAACACCATACAACTAGGAATTATGAAACTACTTGAAATCACAGCGCAGCATTGGAATACTTTCTATAATCTAGCAAATGATATAGTTGTAGGGACTTTAGTAATTAGTATTCTAATCACAATAGCAATGGATTTGATTGATTCGGATTCGTTGATTAGATGGCTTTTTAAATTTATTCACTCTTTATTTTCAGATAAATGAAGCATACTATCACAACAGCAGGAAAGGTTTCTTTGAAACTCACAGCAAAGCAAATGACAGCTTTATCGTTTGATATTTCGCATACGAATGATTTGGATTTATCAGAGGCTACATGTCAGAACTTTCAGTATTTGGTTATACAAAGGCTTTCATTTAATAAATTCAATAAAGTAGATTATAACTACAAAAAAATACATTCTGTTGCTCTTGAGCCTTTTGAATGTGCAGCTCTTGCAAATAATCTTCCAATTGATGAATCTCCTTTATGTGAGTCTATTGGAGATTATTTACAAGATGTTCTAAAGGAGTTGGATATTCTATTTGTAGCTCCACAACCTCAAAAGGAAGAAAATGAATCGTAATGGCATACTATCGTGAACCTGCAAGTCCAAATTATCGAAACGAAGTGAAAGAGCTTTCACTTCCATTGACTCAAGAAATCAATAAAATCAAAAAAAAGATGGAACAGACTAACAATGCACAAGCGTTCAAAAAAACACCAAAAGTTTTGACAAATCAGCATATCAAACCTGCTGAAAAGCCAAAGAAAATTCACGAGTTGTGTAATGCCAAAAACTACGAAATAAAAAGAGTTGGCGATACTTATACAATTAAGGAAGTAGATTCTGAAAGCTCTCAAGAACTCGGTTTTGTAATGTATAAGGCTTTTGCTCAATCAGATTTTATGGAAAAGTTTGATGAGATGATGCAGGCTCAACTGGAATATTGGAATGCTGTAAAGACAAATCATCCAAGTAAAAACGATTTACTTATCAGATGCAAAAGGATAGAAGCTGAAATGAGAGAGCTTCGTGCAAAACTTCTCAATTATATACAAAAAGAACTCTTTTGAACTATGCTAGAAATCACGCCCAATACCAACTTCGTGAGAAAACAGAAAGAGGAAACTCAAACCTGTACTTGTAAGCTAAAAGAAGCTGCAATCAAACTGCGAAAAGCACAAAACGCACTTGCAAAGTGTAAACAGGCTTATGTAAGACGACAACTAGCAATAGATGTAGTCAAGCTGCAAAATTCATTTGATAAAATGATAGGTCTTAAATCTTAACTCAAAATGAAATACTACTGTATAGCCAAACTGCCAAAAAATGAGAGTAAACATACTCTTAATACGCTTTTTACAGCTAACAGTGGTATTTCTAAAACTTACCTTGGTAATGGCGAGTACCAAGTTTCTTTTCCTTCTTTACTCACATTTAATCTATTTGTGAACGCTTGCCACAGGAGAAGGATTTTTATTACTCAAACTTATTCAGAAGATGGACAAATTTAATTTAGAAGCTCAATATCAAAAATATCTTGAATTGATGCGCTTAGATGAAAAACAGATGCCTCCTATTCAGCAGCAAGAAACAAGAAGAGCTTTCTTTGGTGCTTGTGGTCAGATGCTCAGATTAATGACTGAAGACATTGCAGATTTGGAAGAAGTTGAGGCTGTAGGAACTATTATAAATCTGAAAAATCAAGTTTCAGAATACTTTATGAAGCAACTAGAGCAGCTATGAAAACAGCCACTCCAAAACAAATACAAAAGTTCCACGCCCTGCTCAATGAGTTGGGGCTGATGCAACACAAAAAGGACTTAGTAAGTGAGTTTTCAGAAGGAAAAGCAACCTCATCAAAGCAACTCACAATGGAACAAATGAAACTAGCAATAGAGCATTTGGAAGGAATGAAAGAACAATCAGTAGCTACAAAACCCAAACGAGATACATCTTTGGACAGACAAAGAAAGAAAATCATTGCTTTTTGTAGAGAAATGGATATGGAAGTGGAAGTGAGAGGCGAAATGGTGGCAGATATGCACAATATTTACAAGTTTATTCTG